>NZ_JAVWNC010000009.1:0-53820 GCF_036637135.1 Anaerorhabdus sp.
TCATGTATTTCAAAATAATATAAGCATTAAAAAAGCCTTAATTTAAAGGCTTAAGCATTGCGATATCTATCATGTTCTGTTTCTCTTATTGAATTGATAGTTGGGGATGCAAACAATATTTTATACTAATTTGAACTTGCATGAAGGCTATACTTATAATTTATGATAGATGATTATGAGTTATTTAAGAATATTATTCACTTGTTGTCCACGGCTTATTTGTATTTATGCTTGCGCTGACTTTTGCAAATCAGAAACAATTCGAACATCATAATTTTCATACCCTTTTTTCTTTATTACTCTTATGTTTTCAAATGTTATGGGAATTCCCATGGAAGTAAAAAAACCTATACCATCTTGCAAATGGAAATGAATATGTGGTTCAGAAGTATTCCCTGAATTCCCGCATTTTGCAACTACTTCACCACGATAAACCTTTTGCCCAATTTTAACCTCTATGCTTTGTGGTTTAAGATGTCCTAGAAATCCATATTCTTTCTCTGCATGTTTTATCAAAATAAAATTACCACGAATGTCTTTTGCCATCGCTTCCATACTTCCATTTATAAATGGTTTTTCATCATCGCAGATATTTCCAATAGATACAACTACACCATCAGCAGGAGCAAGAACATTCTTGTCATAACAAGCATATGACGTTAACTCGGCAACATTGCCTTGATTAGTTTTTCCATTATCATCCATAATAAGAAAATCATATGCATATCGTTGTGTAGGCACTCCCCAAGAATGTGAAAATTTTTTTTCACAGCCTCCATTTACAACAGTCCATTCACCATCAAATGGAAGTTGGTATTTAACTCTACTGTAATAATTATCACATGGCAACTTAAAACCATGTTTTATGTAGATATAAGGTATACACAAAATTTGTTTTATACCTTGAAAAACAACCTGTTTTGAAATTTTCATATTTTACTTCTCTTTCTCAAAATATAAATATTCTTTGGCAAAAGAATATCACATAAAACAATGAACATCAATTTTTTCTTTATTTTAATTTATTTCAAAAAAAAAATAAATGAAATAAAAAAGCCTTAATTTAAAGGCTTAAACGATATGATATCTATCGCGTTATACTTCTTTGGAACACCCAATGGGTTTTGAAGTCATATATTTATACTAATCCCTTGAAATCTGGATAAGTTCTTTTGAAAACGCTAATATATTGTCTCTTTCTTCAGGTTTAGATGATGCGATTAAAACAGTTAATGTAGCAAGTGTAGTATTAGTAATCCTTTGTCTATTATTCACAATCAATTGTCTATTCTTCATTAAGAAGTAAATAAAGATAGTTGCAGCTATTCTCTTATTTCCATCATAAAAACTATGGTTTTTTGTAATGAAGTAGAGTAAATTAACTGCTTTATCTTCAAGCGTTGGATAAAGTTCCACGCCACCATAACTTTGATAGATTTGGTTAATACTCGATTGAAAAGATTCATCTCTTTCTTTACCAAACAAATCTCCTCTTGCATCAAAGGGTGATTGTTCAATGACTTCCTTGCACTCTTCATATGATAATTGATAGATACATTCCGTTTCTTGATTCTTCTTTTCTAGAAGCACTTGATGATCATAGTCATCTAATAATTGTAGCCCTTGAGAATAGAGATTTAGTACACTTAATACCTCTGAGGCATCAAATCCTTTTACACCTTCCATCATATCTACTTGGATTTCTCGCATGCGTTCTAGTTGTTTTAGTCGTTTATCATTATAAACTACACCCTTCAATGTATATTCCTTGATAACTTTTGTTGCCCATTGCCTAAATTTCGTAGCTTTTTTTGAGTTGACTCTATATCCAACTGCAATAATTACATCTAAGTTATAAAACTGAATACTTCGTTTAACATTACGATTCCCTTCCATTTGAACTACCGAGAAAACCTCGGCAGTTGACTCTTCATCCAACTCATTATCATCAAATATATTTTTTAAATGTAAACTTATGTTATCTATTGTGCAATCAAATAAATAAGCAATATCTCTTTTTGCTAACCAAATCGTTTCATTACATTTATCAAGTTTTACTTTTACCAATAATTCTCCATCTTCAAAGATAGTAATACTATTTTCTTCCATTCATACTTCCTCCTACTTATTTATTAGTAGGAATAGTACAAATTCCTCAAATAATTACAGGAAGCACATAAAAACCTGTGTATTTAACACAGGTTCGTCCAATTTGTATGGTGCCGACTACAGGAGTTGAACCTGCGACCTATTCATTACGAATGAATTGCTCTACCAGCTGAGCTAAGTCGGCATGGAATAATTGTATTCCAAATTTTGATGATTTTCAATTACCGTTTATTAGTAATTACTAGTTCATCATATCCTGTAGACTCATCGAATTCACGACTAAATTCTACACTCTCAAGTTCTGCTAGAACAATCTCAGCTGTTGTATTTATTATAGTTCCTTCTAATAAATGACCACCTCTACATTTTCCTTCTAAATCACTTCCCGAAAAATGAATGTGTGCATGTCCATTTGCGATTGTACCTGTTAATGAGACAATCTCAAATTGTTTATTCCATTGCCGAATTGATTTTCCATCCGCAAGTCGTAAGCGTAACTGATTCACGCATCCTACACATGTGATAATTGCACATGCATTGATGTGATGTTCTATACAATAATTTTGAATTTCTTCCTTTAAATCATTACCATAAACCAATCGAAATGCGTGTTCTTTCATGTCCCCACCTAGTTTCTAACAATAATATAAGCCATGTATGTAATAAAAACTGCCAAGAAAATATAGCCATCTTTTTTATTTAGACGAAAATTTAGTTTTGCAACAAAGAAACATAACCCTGTCGCAAATAACATAACAACCAAATCAGTAATTAATGCCATCTCTACTGGTATTGGTGTAATGGTTGCGCTTAATCCTAGGATAAACAGAATATTGAAGATGTTTGATCCTACTATATTACCGATTGCAATATCCACGTTTCCTTTTCTTGCTGCTACTACTGAAGTTACTAATTCTGGTAATGATGTACCAATGGATACAATTGTTAGCCCTACTAATTTCTCTGATAACCCAACTGATAAAGCAATAGATTTAGCACTATTAACAACTAAGTCTCCACCAATAATAATACCTGCAATACCGCCGATAATTAATAATAAACTAATTGGGAAATTAAATGCTGGTTTTGCTACCTCAATTTTAGCACGATTGTTTAATGCATCAGTTATTAACCAAACGACATAGAATATAATTAATCCTAAAAAGATAATTCCTTCAATGCGATTGAGTGAAAATCCTGTTACCACAAACAAAACCATCAAACCTGAAATTATCAATAAAAAAGGAAATTCTTTTCTTACTATTGAGTGAGGTACTGGTACTTTTGTGATGATCGCAGTAATACCCAAAACAGCTAATAAGTTAAATATATTTGAGCCAATAACATTACTGATCGCAATGGCATTGGAATGATTCAACGCTGCTGTAAGAGAAACTGCTGCTTCTGGTGCACTTGTTCCAAAAGCGACAATGGTTAAACCAACTACTATTGTTGGTATTTTTAATAATGATGCAATTGAAGCAGCACCATCTACAAAGAAATCAGCACCCTTAATTAATGCTAGAAATCCGACAAGTAATAATAAAATTTGAATTAACATCCTAAACCACCTAACTATATGCCTAAGTATTTTATCATATTAAGCTAGAAATTGTTAGAAATATTCAAAGAGAATTGGTAAATCTTTTACGGTAATTATACCTATTGGTTTCTGCGTTTTGATACCTTCTTCAGTAATGATTATTGCGAGTACAAGTTGACCATTTTTCATACTCGTATTATAAATACGGATGACCTCATAAACACTCGCATTCTTTGATAAAAAGAATACCTTTTCATTCTCACTAATACCCTCATATATATCATGAACTTGATTTGCTTCAGTGCGATTTTCAAGTTTTGCACAAGCCCATTTTGCAATCGCTTCTACCGTAAGAATACCAATAATGCCTTTATCACTGTAAACTGGAATCTTCGATATATTATTTTCTTGCATTCTTTTTTGTACCAATAAAATTGGTTCTTCTAATGTACAGGTTAAAACTTTCTTTAAGAAATACTTGGATACAGGATGATATTCATCCAATAATTCAGCTATCTTTTCAATATCTTCAACTGTTTCCAAAGTAGGTTGTGCAATAATTTTACCTACTCCATCTCTTTGATGTACAATCGCATTTCTTAACTCTGCATATTCTTGAAGTTCTACTTCATATTTTTGTACAAATTTATTTTTGTAGCTTGCTTCTTGCATTAATTGATAAAACTTAACATATTTTGTTTTACCTGTAATTTGTTTTAGACTCTTTTCAATTGCTGCATAGGCAGATAAAAAGCGTTGAGCATTATCCATTAACGAACACCTTCCATCTTTTCTAATTCAATATCTGCTTTCATTTGTTTAAATATTTTTTCAACTAACTTCTCCATTTCTTTGCTACTTGAATAATCGGAGACAGACATGTAATTCGCTCTATTTTGTTCTATTAATGATTGTGCTAAGTCTTTTGTATCTTTCTTCTTTTTATTGTATACAACAATTGATTTACCACCATTCTCTTTAACCAACTTCATACATGGAACATCCGTTAATCCATCACCAATATAAATCATATGTTTAAATGGTATTGGTCGATCCTCTTCCTTCGTATATTGGTTTAAAGCCTTATCTTCATTTTCATCTAATATTTGTTTATTAATTCTAAAAATATATTGCGTTTTGGTTGTGTAGTTCACAACCAATGATGGCCATTTAGCAACTCCATTTTCGTCATAGTAGAACTTACATGCATATATTTTCTTAAACTTCTTCGCAATCGGTGTTCCTTCAATGACTTCAGTTAATCCAGAAGAGATGATGTAATGCTCAACATCCAAACCCAATCCTTTTCCTATCTCATTGATTCGATCAAACCAAGTTAAAACACCCGGGTAATATTCAATATCCTTACCTAAGTCTTTAAAGTCTTGTTTTCGTATTGATTTACTATTATCTTGTGACTTCTTAAGCATCATATACATATACGCTAAGATTGCATCCATTTTGTTTTCCTTTGCAATCGCAGTTACATCAGCCCAGAAAGCACTTGTTGTCTTATATCCAAGGGATGGTATAAATGTAAATTCTTGCATATCTCTTGGTGAAAGTGTCTTATCAAAATCATACATCAATGCTACTTTTACTTTTTTCATCATATCACCTTTTTCCTTCTTTTATTATAAAAGAAAAGCTATCAATAGTGATAGCTAATTATTCATTAATTTTATGATTGCATTAACATAAATTTCAGTTTGTACAACCAATGCTTCAATTGAGATAAATTCATTTGCATCATGAATATGATTATCTACATCTTGCATTTCACATCCAAACGCAATGCAGTTATTAATTCCTTTTGCATATGTTCCCCCACCCATAGTAAGTGGAATTGATTCCATATCACCTGTAACTTCTTGATATGCTTCAAGTAATTTAGTTACAAGAGGACTATCTATTGGAAAATAAAGTGGTTCATGTGTTTTTGTGATTTCAACATATCCGCCTTCAGTTTCAAGATTTGGCGTCATCTTTTCAAGTATTTGTTTTACAGTCATTGTCACTGGGAAACGAATATCGATTGTTCCACTAATCTTTCCTTCTTTTAATCCAATCACACCTACATTAAATGTAAGTTCTCCATATTCATCACTACATTTAGCACCCATTAGTGAACCATCAGTAGTTAAACCAATACGATCATTGTAGAAGTCCACAAATGCATCCTGATAACCTGCTTTTTTTAGACCTACTAACAAGTGACTAATTGCATTTTTACCAAGTGAAGGTGTGCTTGCATGTGCAGCAACCCCATGTGCTTCTATTGTGATTGTATCATTCTCATCTTTAAATGAATATTCAATGTCATTGTCATTAAAGTAATCTTCTAATACTTTTGTACTAAATGAATTCTTATCAATGGTAATTGTACATTTATTGCATACAACATTGGATGCTACCCCACCTTGAATATCATGAATCTTTGTTTCTTTACTATGGAATTGTCCACCAACCATTCCTTTTTCACCATGAACACCTGGGAAACATCCATCAGGTGTAAAGCCCATATCAATATGACCTTCTTTTTCAACATAGTGTTCAAGACACTTAGAACCGTTTTCTTCATTAGTACCCATAATCAAACGCACTCTTTTTGTAAGTGGTACATTTAATTCTTTTACGATTTGCATTGCAATCATCGATGCAACAACAGCACCTTTATCGTCTGTAGTTCCTCTACCATATGCTTTGCCATCTTTAATAACCATATCAAATGGATCTGTGTTCCAACCTTCTCCTGCAGGAACAACATCAAGATGCGCTAAGATACCGATTAAATCTTTACCTTCACCCATCTCAGCATACCCAATATAGTTATCCAAATTCACTGTTTTAAAACCATATGAATCAGCTATTTCTAATGCCTTATTTAAACAAGCAGCTGGCACTTTTCCAAATGGATAACCCTCTTCACTTGCTCCCATTGTTGAGTCATAACTTACTAATGTCTTTAAGTGTGTTAGTATCTCATCTAAGTGATTTTCAACTCTTCCTCTTACGTCCATAATTAAACCCTCTCTTTAGTTTTAATTAGTTTAACATGTTTCACTAATTACTACACTATAAATCGATCTCAAGCCCTACTGGACAATGATCTGACCCCAGTACTTGTGTATAAATCTTTGCATCCTTAATCTTCTCTTGTAACACTTTAGATATCACAAAATAATCAATTCTCCATCCAACATTCTTTTCACGAGAATTAAATCGATATGACCACCATGAATACTCAATTGTATCTGGGTATAAAGTACGATACGTATCAATGAATCCCGATTCAAGTAATGTTGTCATCTTTTCACGTTCTTCATCAGAGAAACCTGGATTTCTACGATTCGTTTTTGGATTTTTTAAATCGATCTCTTGGTGTGCAACATTGAGATCCCCACAATACACAACCGGTTTCTTCTTTTCAAGTTGGTTCAAATGATTTCTTAATTCATCTTCCCATTGCATACGATAATCTAAGCGTGCTAATTCTTCTTTTGAATTAGGTACATAAGCATTCACTAAATAGAAATTATCAAACTCCAGTGTTAAAACACGACCTTCATCATGAAAAATATCTTTACCAAAATCAGTTTGTATTGATATTGGTTCTTTCTTAGTAAATACCGCTGTTCCTGAATACCCTTTTCTTTCTGCACTGTGCCAATATTGAAAGTAACCCTCAAAATCTAATTCAATTTGATGAGGTTGTAACTTTGTTTCTTGTACACAAAAGATATCTGCATTCTCTTCTTGAAAGAAATCGATGAACCCTTTTGTAACGCAAGCTCTTAACCCATTTACATTCCAAGATATCAGTTTCATGCTTTTTTAATTTTTCTTGTTTGAATTTTCAACCAAGTCTTTTCTTTTGGTGTGCAATATGGGCTAACTTGTTTATAAACTTCTGCATGATATGCATTTAAGAATTCAATTTCATCATCATTCATTAATTCTGGTAACACTGCATCTAAATCAATTGGTGCAAGTGTGATTGTATCAAAATGCATGAATTGACCATATGTATTTTTCTTACCTTTTTGAGTTAGTAATTCATTTTCAATTCTTATTCCAAGTTTGTTTGGTAGATAGATTCCAGGTTCATCAGTAACGATCATACCTTCTTCTAACTTAACAACACCATAACCTGTACCTGTATTTGACCAACGGAACCCATGAGGTCCTTCATGAACGCCCAATACAAATCCTATACCATGGCCTGTACCACATTGATAATCTAAGTCTAAATCCCAAACTGGTCCTCTAGCAAGAATATCCAATGATGCTCCTGTACAACCATATAAGAAGTTAGCTTTACTCAAGCGAATCATACTTCTTAATACTGTTGTAAAGTATACTTTTTCATCTTGTGTTAATTTACCTAGTGCAATTGTACGTGTAATATCTGTTGTACCTTCATAATATTGTCCACCTGAGTCAACCAACAAGAAACCTTCATTCTTTAGCACTGCAAAATTCTTTTCAGTTGCTGAATAGTGCATCATTGCAGCATTTGGTCCATAAGCTACGATTGCACCAAAACTATCCTCAATGAAATTATCTTGAGCTTGACGTAATTCATGCAATTTAGCTGTTGCGCTTAATTCATCGATTTCAATCTTACCAATGTTATTTTTCAACCAATAAATAAATTTAGTTACAGCTGCACCATCTTTAACATGCGCAAATTTAGTATTTTTAATTTCTGTTTTATTTTTGATAGCACGATACATTACAACTGGACTATCTTCATCAATAATTGTACATGACTTATCAATTAACGATTTGTGATAAGCACTAATTGTAGAAGAACTTAATAATATTGTCTTATCTTTGTATGTAACTAATTCATCACCTAAATCATTATATCCACGAATTGATATTTTTGCTGCAGAGAACTTCTTACAAATATCGGCAGTAAGTTTCTTCTTATCAATAAATAAATTTACTTTATTTTTTGTCACAGTCGCAAAAGCTAATGCAACCGGAGTATCTTCAATATCAAAACCACGAAGATTTAATAACCACGCTACATCCTCCAATGATACAAGAACACATACATCCGCATTCTTTTCTTTCATTGCAGCTTGAAGACGTTTGATCTTATCTTCTGCTTTTACACCTGCATATTTTTCAGCTAATAAGAAACATGCTTCTGATGGTAATGCAGGACGATCAGTCCAAATTGGTTCTACTAAATCTTTATCTGTTTTTAGTGTTACCTTCTTACTTTCAAGACATTGTTGGAAGTTATTTGCAGTTTTTGCATTTACTACTCTTCCATCAAAACCTAAAACACCTTGATTCGGAATTTTCTTTTCAATGAATTCAATAAATGTTGGTACACCTTCTTGTCCCATCTTATATAGATCGATAGTACTTCCTTTTAATTGTTTTGCAGCTTGAACAAAATAACGTCCATCTGTCCATAATCCTGCTTCTTTCATAGTTACTACTAATGTTCCAGCAGAACCTGTGAATCCAGACATAAATTTTCTTGTTTTAAAATAATCTGATAAATATTCACTTTGATGATAATCTGCAGTTGGAATATAATATACATCAATTCCTTCTTGTTTCATTAAATCCCGTAATTTACTTAAGTTTTCTTTTACTGTCATATCCTTCACCTCATTATCCTATTGTACTCGTTTTGCGGGCATTTTTAAAGCAATAACATTGACTTTCTTGTACAATATATTTAATCTTATAACAGGGTTGAGGTGATAAAATGAAACAAACATTCAATATTACTGGTATGACTTGTACTGCATGTAGCAGTGCTATCGAAAAAAAACTTAACCATTTAGACGGGGTAACATCCTGCCAAGTGAATTTACTTGCGAATACAATGGTTGTAGAATACAACGATATAACTGAAAATGACATCATTCAAGCGGTTGAAGATGTCGGATATGGCGCAAGCATTCCTTCAGAGTCAGCACCAGCACCTAGTTATGACCAAATATCAGAAAAAATGAAGAAAAGGTTCATTTATTCAGCTATATTTACAGTTCCACTATTTTATATCGCAATGGGACATATGATGAATTGGCCACTTCCTTCAATATTAATGGATAATGCTTTATTAAATGCATTATTACAATTATTATTAACCATTCCTGTTTTAATACTCAATCGCGAATTTTTCATCCATGGTTTTAAATCATTGGTGAAAGGTAATCCAAACATGGATTCACTCATTGCGATTGGTTCTACAGCAGCTGTATTATACGGAATCTATGCCATCACTAAAATTGCAATTGGTGTACAAACACATGATATGGCATTAGTTCATGAATTCATTATGGATTTATACTTTGAAACAAGTGCTATGATTTTAACCTTAATTACTCTCGGTAAATATCTTGAAACAAAATCTAAGGGTAAAACTTCTGAAGCAATCTCAAAATTGATTGATTTAGCTCCTAAAACAGCTACTTTAATCAAGAATCACAAAGAAGTTGTAGTCCCTGTTGAAGATGTTCAACTTGGTGATATTATTTGTGTAAAACCTGGTCAACGTGTTCCAGTCGATGGTGTTATCACAAAAGGATACACAACCATCGATGAGTCTGCAATTACTGGTGAAAGTATTCCCTTAGAGAAATCAGTTCATTCTAAAGTTGTAGGTGCAACAATAAATAAATCCGGATACTTTGAATTTGAAGCTACAAAAGTTGGTCAAGACACAACACTTTCTCAAATTATTAAATTAGTTGAAGAAGCTGCGAACTCAAAAGCACCTATATCAAAAATGGCTGATAAAGTAAGTAGCATCTTTGTTCCAACTGTTATTGGTATCGCGATTGTATCTACAATCATCTGGCTACTTCTTGGTAAGTCATTAGAATTCTCATTAAGTATCGGTATCGCTGTTCTTGTTATATCTTGTCCATGTGCCCTTGGTTTAGCTACTCCGACTGCCATCATGGTTGGAACTGGTAAAGGTGCTGAAAACGGAATCTTAATTAAGTCTGCTGAAATTCTAGAAACAGCTGGTTCAATACAAGCAATCGTATTAGATAAAACGGGTACAATTACAGAAGGTAAACCGAAAGTAACTGATGTCATTGTGAACGAAAATATTAAAGAAAGTGAATTTTATTATATTGCCTACTCACTTGAAAAGAAGTCAGAACATCCATTAGCGCAAGCTGTTATTCAATATTTAAAAGATACGGAATTCAAAGAAATTGACTTTGATAATTTCAAATCAATTAGTGCTCGTGGGATTAACGCTGTTCTTAACGACACTCAATATTTCGCTGGAAATCTTGCTTTATTAGAAGAAAATGGTATTGATACAACTAAAATTAGACCTGCAGTTGAGAAGTTCGCTAAACAAGGTAAAACAGCCCTTTGTTTCGCTAATCAATCTGAGATCCTTGGTATTATCGCTGTTGCGGATGTGATTAAAGAAGATAGTATCAAAGCGATTAATAAATTACATGAAATGGGAATTGAAACTTTGATGTTGACAGGTGATAATCAAATTATCGCAGAAGCTGTATTTAAACAGCTAAATCTCAACAACTATGTTGCAGAAGTATTCCCAGAAGATAAACAAAACTACATTAAGAACCTTCAAGCAGAGGGTAAAGTTGTCGCAATGGTAGGTGATGGTATTAACGATGCACCTGCACTTGTAAGTGCTGATATTGGTATCGCAATTGGCGCAGGTACTGATGTCGCTATTGAATCTGCCGATATTGTTCTTACACGATCAAACTTATGGGATGTTATTACAACTATCCAATTAAGCAAAGCTACACTTAAAAACATCAAACAAAACTTATTCTGGGCTCTTATCTATAACTCAATCGGTATTCCACTCGCTGCTGGTTTATTCTATGGCATCTTGGGTTGGAAATTAAACCCGATGTTTGGAGCATTCGCAATGAGTTTTAGTTCAGTTAGCGTGGTTGCTAACGCATTACGTTTAAAAAACTTTAAAGGAGAAAAACCAACTATGAATATACAAAATACAAAAGTGATTCAAATCGAAGGAATGTCTTGTGGACATTGCCAAGCTAGAGTTGAAAAAGCGCTTAACGCTATCGACGGTGTTGAAGCAACTGTTAATTTAGAATCAAAATCAGCTACAGTAAAATTAACTAAAGAAGTAGCGAATGAAATTCTAAAAAAAGCTGTTGAAGATGCAGGATACGACGTTATCACAATCGATTAATTTAAAAAAGCATATCATTTGATGTGCTTTTCTTATACTCTGATCATACGATAGCCAACACCTACATGAGTTTGAATGTATTGAGGAGAATTTGTATTCTTCTCAATTTTTTTACGTAGTGTTGCCATAAATACACGGAGTGATGATACATCACTTTCTAATGTACTTCCCCATATTTCCTTTGTAATGTATGTATGCGTTAATACTTTACCTATATTTCTTGATAATAGACATAGTATCTTATATTCAATCGGTGTTAAATGCAATTCATCATCAGATAAATAGGCGCATCCTGCAGAATAATCAATACGCAATTCACCATTCGTAAATATCGCATCTTCTTGCTTAACATTTGTCCCCATGCGTCGCAACGTAACACGTAATCTAGCAAGTAACTCTTCGACTGAGAATGGTTTTGTAATGTAATCATCAGCGCCTGCATCAAGTGCTGTTATTTTATCTGTATCCTCGCTCCTTGCGCTAATCACGATGATAGGTACATTTGACCAGGTGCGTATTTTTTTAATGATATCTACACCATCCATATCAGGTAATCCTAAATCCAATAAAATGATATCCGGATTTTGACTTGATGCTTGTAATATTGCAGCTTCACCCGTAGCTGCCGTAATGTAACGATAATTGTGTGTTTGTAATGTTGTAGACATTAAGTTGCGTACAGCTGAATCATCTTCAACAACCAAAACAAATGGCTTATTATTCATGCACAACGACCTCCTCTAATGGTAAAGTACATCTAAATATAGTTCCTTGAGGTTTATTATCATGAACTGATATTTCTCCTCCATGAGCTGTAATAATTGATTTACATAAAGCTAATCCCAACCCCATACTTCTACGACTATCCACAATCTTTGACGTTCCTGTAAAGAACATATCAAAGATTTTAGCTTTTGCATCATCTGGAATACCAGGACCATTGTCACTGATTTCTAGAATGACATTGTCTTTCTTTTTCACATCAACCACAATTTCAGAACCATCTGGTGTATATTTAATAGCGTTGTCTACAATATTAATAATCACTTGAATAATTAATCTTGCATCCATCTTTACAAAGATAAATTCATCTGGATGGTGAACTGTAATTTTATGATGTCCTTTATTGCGATTCACATGGTTCATTGCTTCTGTAATCACTTCATCAATTAATTCTGAGGTACACTTCAAATTCATTGTACCATCTTCAATACGTGTAACAGATAATAAGTTTTCCACCAAGTTAATTAACCACAATGAATCATCATAGATATCCGTATAAAGCTTCTTCTTTGTTTCACTATCCATGGCATCTTCACTTGCTAATAAAATATTTGCACTTCCAGAAATGGATGTAAGTGGTGTTCTAAGATCATGGGATATAGCACGTAAGAGGTTTGCACGTAATTGTTCATTCTTCGCTAATACCGCTGCATCTTCTCTTTCCTTAATTGCGCGTTGACTTTCTAATGCTAAACCACATTCTCCCAATATCGATAAGAGAATATTGTTTTCAAACGATTCAAGCGCTTGATTGTTTAGTGCTATACCAATAACGCCATAAACATTATCATTAGCACGTATCGCTAGATATAGACAAGCTGCACTACCTAATGTATTTGTAGAAGCTCCTGCATGCTTATTATTTTTATAGACCCAAGCTGCAACTGCTTTTTCATTTTCAGTTACTAATGCACTTGTACTACCCAATCCCGATTTGAAAATCTGTGGTGGTTGTAATTCATCCTTATCCACCATGTAGATAACAATGTCTTTATCAAATAGTTTTACCAATTGATTCGCAGTAACAGATACTATCTCTTCTTTTTTGATTGCTTTTTGAAGTAATTGATTTGTTTCAAGAAGAATTTTTGTACGATATGCAGTTTGTGATGATTGTCTAGCATGTTGTTTCAACTTTACAGCCAAAGTACTTGTGATAAAGGCTGCAATAAACATGATCAAGAATGTTGCAGGATATCCAGAATCATAGGCTGAGAATGTAAATATTGGTTCAGTAAAGAAATAATTAAATGTTAATACACTGACAAAGGCTGATATTAAACTATATATTCTTTGTTTGGTAACAATAGATGTCAACAAAACACTTAAAATATAAATTGTAATAATATTTGCTTCTGAGAAATGCAATTGATAAAAGATTGTTCCAATGATTGTTGTGATGACAAGTAACGCTATACTCTTAAATACATCAGCTATATCAAAACTGACTTTCTCAAATTGTTTCTTCTTTGTTTTATAATATGGAACACCCTTTTCAGGAATAATATAGATATCCAAATTGGGTGCATTTTCTGTAAGTCGTTCACTTAACGTTGGTTTACTCCAATAGTATTTACGTTTCACACTACTTCTTCCAAGGACAATTTTTGATACCCCTGAAACACGTGCAAATTCTGCAATTTGTAATGGAACATCATCACCATAAACTAACTCAATTGTTGCGCCCAATTGTTGCGCTAGATGAATGTTAGCTCTTAGTTGTTTTCGGATATCATCACTTAATGATTGAAAATCGGATGTCTCTACAAATAACCCCGTAAATTTACCTCTAAATGCACTCGCCATTCTTGATGCTGTACGAATAATTTTAGGGTTTGTCGGTGAAGACGAAAGGCACACTAATATGTGCTCTTCGGTATAATATTCATTATTTTCAAGTTGTCTTACTTTCTCTGATATACGATTAATACGATCCGCACATCGGCGTAATGCAATCTCTCTTAGTGCTGTTAAGTTTTTGATATCAAAGAAATTCAATTGGGCACTTTGCGCTTGTGCCTTTTTATAAATCTTCCCATTGTTTAAACGTTCAAGTAATTCGTTAGGTTCAATATCCACAAGTTTGACTTGTGAGGCATTATCAAACACATCATCCGGTATCCGTTCACGCACAACGATACCTGTAATTGATTGAACCATATCATTTAAACTTTCAATGTGTTGAACATTGATAGTTGTATAAACATTAATACCCGCTCTTAATAACTCTTCAATGTCTTGATATCTCTTTGCATGTCGGCATCCTTCTGCATTGGAATGAGCTAATTCATCTACTAAAACCAAGGCTGGTTTTCTTAATATAGCTGAATCTAAATCAAATTCATTCAATATTAATCCACGATAATCAATAGCCTGTGTGGGTATCTGTTCAAGACCTTCAACCAAAGCTTGTGTTTCAACCCTTTGATGAGGTTCAACATACCCAATAACAACATCCACACCTTTATTTTTAAGTTCATGGGCTTCCTTTAACATCGCATAAGTTTTACCAACACCTGCTGCATAGCCAAAAAATATCTTTAGCTGCCCTGTAGGTTTGGCTGATTCAACTTCTGTGATTCTTCTAAGTACATCATTTGGATTCATTCTTAGCTCATCCATATTTTATCTCCCATGCCTTGTGAATAAAGTAATTATAACGCATTAAATCATTTCTTACTATTTACTTTAATAATCCCATTTCTTTAGCGATTTCTAAGTTAACTTTTATTACATTCACATATTTTTCTCCAAAAATACCTAATACTTTATCAGTTGTATTGTGTTCTACAATTTGATTCAAAGTATCCATGGATAAACCCGATGCTTCAGCTACTGATGCAAGTTGAATCTTTGCGGATTCTACTGAGATATGTGGATCTAAACCTGAACCTGATGCAGTCAATAAATCAGTAGGTATTTGATCCATTGCTACAGTTGGATTACTTGCTAAGAAGTCTTGGATATCTTGTTCAACACGTTTAGCTAATTCCGGATTAGTAGGAGCATAGTTATTTGAACCTGACGATACTCCTGCATAATCTCCATTGTCTTTTTCTTCTTGTGTATATGTGTTGTAGTTAACTGCAGATGGTCTACATTTTAAGAAGTAAGGTTCATTAAAATCTTGTCCCATTAATTCTGTACCTACAACCTCACCATTCACTTCAATCAAACTTCCATTTGCTTGTTTAGGAAAAATGACTTGTGCAATTCCTGTAAGAACAAGTGGATAAATAAGTCCACATATTACAAGGAATGAAATTGTAAGTAAACATACCCTTTTAAATCCATGAAATAAATCTTTCATTGTCTTTCTCCTTTTATAAACCAATCATCGTTAATAATGGATGAATAATAATATCAATAACTTTAATTGCTATGAATGGTGTAATAACGCCACCAACACCATAAATCAATAAGTTACGAATCAACATCTTGTTACTTGACATTGGACGATATTTAACACCCTTCATTGCAAGTGGTATTAAGCATGGAATAATAATAGCATTGAAGATAAGCGCAGATAGAATAGCACTTAGTGGTGACGCTAATTGCATAATATTAAGCACTGCAAGTTGAGGAATTGCAACCATGAACATTGCAGGAATAATTGCGAAATATTTTGCGATATCATTTGCAATTGAGAATGTAGTTAAACTACCACGAGTAATTAACATTTGTTTACCAATCTCAACAACTTCTAGAATCTTGGTTGGATCTGAATCCAAATCAACCATGTTGGCAGCTTCCTTAGCAGCGGTTGTACCACTGTTCATCGCAAGACCTACATTTGCTTGAGCAAGTGCTGGTGCATCATTTGTACCATCTCCTGTCATCGCAACAATTTTACCTTTGTCTTGTTCCGCTTTAATAACTGCAATTTTGTCTTCTGGTTTACATTCCGCAACAAAGTCATCAACTCCTGCTTCACCTGCAATTGTTGCAGCAGTAAGTGGGTTATCACCTGTACACATAATTGTTTTAATACCAATAGCACGTAAACGTTCAAATCTTTCTCTCATTCCAGGTTTAACAGTATCTTTTAAATAAATAACACCCAGAATTTTATTGTCTGCACATACGGTTAATGGTGTCCCACCAAGGTAAGCAACATCATCAACATGTTTCTTTAGATCACTTGGAATCTTACCGCCTAAGTCGATAACATAATGACTAATTGCATCACTTGCACCCTTACGGATTTTGACTCCATTACTTAAGTTTACACCACTCATTCTTGTTTGAGCGGAGAATTCTAGGATTTCATTAGCTTCTACTTTAGGAACTTCAAATCCTAATTTCTTTCCTAAATCAACAGTTGATTTACCCTCTGGTGTTTCATCAAATAGAGATGAAATCATTGCAGTTTCAACTAATTCATCTAAATCAATTCCTTCAACTGGTAGAAATTCTGCAGCCAAACGATTTCCAAAAGTAATTGTTCCTGTTTTATCAAGAATCATCGTATCAACATCACCACAAACTTCTACTGCTTTACCAGACATAGCGATGACATTGAAGCGAGTTACACGGTCCATACCCGCAATACCAATTGCTGATAATAATCCACCAATTGTTGTAGGAATTAAACATACAGTTAACGCAATCAATGTTGATATTGGTAATGTTACACCACTGTATTTACCAATTGGATATAAAGTCACAATTACAATTAAGAAAATAATCGTAAGTGAAACTAATAATGTATTTAATGCAATTTCATTAGGCGTTTTCTTTCTTGAAGCACCTTCTACTAAAGCAATCATACGATCAAGGAAACTATTCCCAGGATCTGATGTAATTCTAATCTTTAAATAATCACTAACTACCGTAGTTCCTCCTGTAACACTACAGAAATCCCCACCACTTTCTCTTACAACAGGTGCAGATTCACCAGTAATTGCAGATTCATCAACGCTAGCGACACCTTCGATTACTTCACCATCATTTGGAATTAATTCACCCACCGATACGATGACAACATCACCTTTTCTAAGTTCACTTGAACTTACTATTGTTTCATTCCCGCTATCATCTAACAAACGAGCCTTTGTATCTTTTTGTGTTTTCTTTAATGTTGCAGCTTGTGCTTTGCCACGCCCCTCTGCAACTGCTTCAGCAAAGTTTGCGAAGAGTACTGTGACAAACAAAACAACGCTAACTATCATGTTATAAGTTTGTAAGTTATTTTGATCTTTACCAAAAATATCTGGGAAGATTGATAACACTAAAGTAATGACAAATCCTACTTCGACTACAAACATAACAGGATTCTTGATCATATACATCGGATTCAATTTGATAAATGCACCTTTAATTGAATCAATTAATATTTCTTTTGTAATAAATTTACTTTTCTTAGTTTGTTTCATATTTTATCTCCCTAACCCCACAACATAAAGTGTTCTGCAACAGGTCCCAATGATAATGCTGGGAAGAATGTTAATGCTGCAAAGATGTAAATAATTAACACTAAAGCAATTGTGAATGTAACTGTACTTGTTTTCAATGTTCCGACAGTTTCCGCAACAAATTGTTTCTTCATTAATGAACCGGCAATAGCCAATTGAATTACAATCGCAAGATAACGTCCGAAGAACATAACTAATCCTGTTGTCACATTCCAGAAGACATTGTTATCCGCAAGACCTTCAAAACCTGAACCATTGTTTGCTGCTGACGATGAGAATTCATATAAAACTTGAGTTAACCCGTGGAATCCAGGATTTGATATACCTTGTAATCCTCCTTGCATACTTACTGCTAGTGCAGAGAATGCCAAGATTAGAAGTGGATGAATGATAATACACAATGCTGTGAGTTTCATTTCTTTGCCACCAATTTTTTTACCTAAATACTCAGGTGTTCTACCAATCATCAATCCACAAATAAATACTGTAAGAATGACATAAATAATCATGTTCATTAATCCAACACCCTTACCACCAAACACAAGATTTAACATCATATTTAATAGGGGTACAAAGCCACCCATTGGTGTTAAAGTATCATGCATGTTATTAACAGTACCTGTTGTAAATGCGGTTGTTGTCGTTGTAAATAAAGCAGATTGACTTATACCAAATCGCACTTCTTTACCTTCCATATTACCCATAACTTGTGATAACCCGACTTGTTGTAATGCGGGGTTGCCTGCTTGTTCTGCGAAGTAACATAAACTCAAACTAACAAGGAATAAAATTCCCATTGCAATAAAGATGGTACGACCTTCACTACCGAAAATACTCTTCTTATTTGATCCTTTTCTTTCATCAACCATTTTACCGAACATGATTACGCATGCTCCAGGTAGAATCATCATGGAATAAAGTTCAATAATATTTGAAATAATTGTTGGATTTTCAAATGGCATCGATGAGTTTGCACCAAAGAAACCACCACCATTTGTACCAATATGTTTAATTGATTCTAATGCTGCAACAGGACCCCTTGCAATATCTTGATATGCACCACCAATGGTTTGTGCAATAACATTTCCCGATAACGTTTGAGGAACTCCTTGCCATACCAACAACAAACTAACGATGATTGATAAAGGTAATAAAACACGTGTGATAATACGTGTGAAATCCACAAAGAAATTACCCATGTTCGTTTTATCTTTACCAACTAAACCTCTCACAAATGCAATACATGCTGCATAACCACTCGCTGCAGAAGTAAACATCATGAAGGTAATCACCATCATTTGTGATAAAAATGATAATCCACTTTCACCTGAATAGTGTTGTAAATTTGTATTTGTCATAAAACTAATTACTGTATTAAATGATAAAGTTGATTCCATACCACCAATACCATTTGGATTAAATAGTGGTAATGCTTGAACTCTTAAAATTAAATATCCTATTAAAAGCATTACTGCATTGGTTAAAACCAAAGAAAATGCATACTTTTTCCAATCCATTTCTTGATTCATATCAATTCCACAGAATTTGTAGATGACATGATCTACTTTATCAAGAACTCGATCCATAAATGTATGCTTGAATGTTGCTACTTTATATAAATAATTCCCTACTGGAATTACCAATAATAGATATAACAATATTGTACATGCTATTTGTAACATAGCTATCCTCCCCTAGAATTTCTCTGGATTAATTAATGCATAAAGCAAATACAATCCAAGAGCTACTAATATAATTCCTAAAAATATCATTCCTATTGGCATAATGACCTCTTTCTTATTACTCCCTGTTTAATTGTTTTTGACACCAATTAATGAGTAATCCCACACTTAGCACAGAAACAATCAATAATAAAATCATTGCAATATCCATATAAATAAGCCTCCCTACGAACATCAAACTTATGTTCATTGACAAATTCTAGCACCACCTCTAATAAGAAGTTATAAAGAATATGAACTCCGTATTAAGATTGTATAAAGATTTAAAATAATGCAGCTAATAATGAGATAGGATACATGATTGCAAAGACGATCGCAAACATCGCAACTATAGAAAGAATAGGCAATCCTACTAACATAAATATTAACATCAACCCTTGATTATTGATTAAATACTCTTTAACTGAAGCGATTACTTCTAAAAATCCTTGTCCTAATTTGTCTAATACCATAATAACTACCTCCGTATACACACAGTATAGAAACAATGTTGTTAAGACGGTAAAAATAAAATAGGAATTATGTTAAGATTGAATAAAGATGTGTATTTAAAGCTCATTCTACGCAAAATAGACTAATTTCTATGCTCCATGCGTGTACTTCATAAGATACAAAGATTAAGATTGAATCACATAAAGGAGAAAAAATATGAAACAATTAGGTAATTTCCTTACAATATTAAGAAAAGAAAGAAATTTAACCCAACAAGAAGTTGCAGACGCCTTAAATGTTTCTAATAAAACAGTCAGTAAATGGGAAAGAGATCAAGGATATCCTGAATTGGAATCAATTGTTGATTTAGCCAATCTTTATGGAATATCCATTGATGAATTATTAAATGCAGAAAGATTAACTCCAACAACCTCAACACAAGATACCTTTAAAGAGTTAATCGAACTCAATAAAGATAAAAAGAATATTATTACTAAAGCGATACTAATTATTGGGTTACTCGTCTTCTTTGCAATTTACTTTGCAACAAAGTTGCTTGAACTTTCTTTATTCATTTATCTTGTATTCGCAACAATATCTTTTACATATCACCTAATTCATCTCAATAGAATCAAAAAATATAATCACAATGTTGAAGATACAAATATCAACTGGTTGATGTATTTCATTATCATTTCCACATTCATCATTCCATCTGTTGTCATTAAGTTTCTACCTACCTCACCAGAATTCGTTGAATACTTCATGAACATTGTAGGACTTCCTTATGATTCTAGTATGAATGCAATGAATTTGGATTTTAATTTATTCATAACATTAAAAGACTACATTAATTATTTACCAATGATTGGGATCTTAGGTATGCTTATTTATGAATTTGGTTCTATGATGAAGAATAAGTATTCCGGTTTAAAACAAAAGAAATCGCAGTTGATATCATCTATTCTAATCACTCTTGTTTTAGTGATTTCGTCTATTTCATGTGTTAGTTATATAAACCAACCTACAACTACTAAAAAGTTTACTCCTGAAGAATATGATGTTTATAAAAAGACATTTGTTAAAACATATACTGGTTTTCAAAGATTATATCCTGAATTATATACTCCAGTTGATCAAGGTTTATCATCAAAAGACTTTAGAACCTTTGATAATCATATTCAAGATCGAGAATTGTGCCAAACCCATTGTAATATTGAAAACTTCAATGATTCCACTTATTCAGTAACTTATCGCGATACTTTTGAACAAACCTTATCTAAAATAACGAAATCCATGCATGTGATGCAAATCATAAGTCTTATATCTATCGTTATCCTTATCTTCATAAAAAAACAAAAAAAGTAATGCGCAAACATTACTTTTCATTTTATCTTTTCTTATTTAGATCTATCTCTAATATCTCAATTATTAATGAGTTTTCAAATTATTTAATTTTTACGAAATCTTGTCCATTGGTCTACCCTCTGCAGACTTTACTTTCTATTCACATGTAATCATAAAACTATTTCCGTTTTCAAATCCTTATCTGCAAGTTATTTGAAAACTTGACTTAATATTCTAGTAACACCTTTTTCATATGTAATTGAGTACCTCCTTTCAGTAGTTCCTCTATTTACATCTTTATAATACCTCACATTCAAATTATTAGTAGTCTATACTTATTTTTATTAAGTGATATAATTAAAGTGTTGGGGAAGAAATCCCTTTTATCATTAGAAAAAAAACGCTGGGAATTTATTTCCTAGCGTTTTTGTTTACTTTAATATTTTAGATAATGCCATGTTGATACTCTTACCATCCGTAGCACCTTGTAGTTTAGCCATTAAACCTTTAGTAATTTCACCTTGGTTCTTTTTGATTGGTTCTAAACTATGTTCAGCTAAGAATACTTGAATTTCTTTTTCCAATTCTTCAACACTCAATTGTTTTGGTAAATAACTTTCAAGTAATTCTATTTTCTTTTTAGATTCTTCAATTAACTCTGTACGGTCTTTGGGAGTTAAATCTAAAGTTTCTTTAGCTTGTTTAACTTCTCTTTGTACAAATTTAAGTGCTTCTTCTTTTGTAAGTGGTTCACCTTTTTCTTTCTCTGCAAGATTTATTGCGGAGATTAAAAGAGAGTAAACACCTTTCTTTAAAGTGTCTTTATCTTTCATTGCTTGAATATTTTCTTTTCTTAATTCTTCTAAAAATGTCATTTTGTCCTCCTTAATTATTCAGATTGGATCGCTTCAATAATATTGAGGTTTGCAGCACGTTTAGAAGGTAAATATCCAAATAGTATTCCAAGAGTAATTGAGAATACTAAGGCAAAAATTACATACGAAACATTTATTGGTAGTTGCATATTCAATACGATAAGCGCAATCTTAATTACACCTATGCCAATTCCAACACCTATTATACCACCAATCAGAGTCAATAGACACGATTCTACTATAAATTGGATACGTATTGCGGATTTACTTGCACCTATAGCACGCTTAACACCAATCTCACGAGTACGTTCTATAACACTTACCAACATGATATTCATTACACCAATACCTGCAACAAGTAGTGAAATGGAAGCTATAATACCCATGACCAAAGATAGAATACCTGTAACTTGTGTTACTTGTGAGATAAAGAAAGATAAATCTTCTAAAGCGTATCCATTTTTGGTATCGATGTACCCATGAATTTCATTTAAACGATCTACCGCTTTCGCAGAAGTAATTTCTAAATCTTGTCCATCTTTCACTTTTACGGATAAGTATTGTACAGTCCCTTTCGAATACATTAAATCATATGCTTCATGGTCAATCGCAACCATAGTTCCTAAATTTTGATTTGGCGTATCCGTGACTCCACATATCGTAAACAAACGATTTTTAATTTTAATCTTTTGTCCAATTACTTCTTGCGGTGTCATATTTAAATAATTTTCTAATAACTTGTCATTTACTAATGCAAGATTTATTCTTTCCTCTTGAGGATAATCCTCAATTGCTTTACCCGCAATGATTTTAAATTCGTAGAAACTCATAAAATTTTCAGGTGCTGTTCTAACTGCAACTTGGAATGCTTCACGATTTACTTTTACATTTTCATACGAAGTTGCAACTGCAATCGCATCATCTACACCCTCTACTAGTTTTAATTCATTTAAGTCATTTAAATCGAATACATATTGTTTAGTACCTGCTCCACCAAAGTTTGAATTCATAGATTGATTTAATACCTGTACTTTATCCGTACGATCTTGAACATAATTGATATTTACAGATCCGTTGGTACCCGTAATTTGGTTAGTAATCGCTACATTCGCAATATCTGATATTGAGAAGATGATAAAGACAACCGCAACCCCAATAACAATCCCAATTAATGATAAGAAAGAACGAAGTTTATTGTTCAATAATTCCTTAATCGATAGTTTTACATATTCAAATATCATACATTACTCACATCACTTTCTATTAATCCATCTTTAATTGTGATGATTCGTTTTGCAGTTTTCGCTACATTCATATCGTGTGTAACGACAACAATTGTGTTTCCTTGTTCATTGAGTTCTCTTAATAAATCTAAGATACTCACTGTTGTTTTTGAATCTAATGCCCCTGTTGGTTCATCCGCAAAGATGACTTCTGGATTATTAACTAATGCACGTGCAATCGCTACCCTTTGTCTTTGTCCACCAGATAATGTCATCGGTTTTTTATTTGCTTGATTCTTAATCATCATACGATCCATTTTTTCTTCAGCTAGTTTTTTTCTTTTAGCTGCAGGGATACCTGCATACAACATAGGTAGTTCAACATTTTTTAAACAAGTAATATTGTTCATTAAATTAAATGATTGGAAAATGAATCCAAACTTCTTTAATCGTAGATTCGTTAATTGTTTTTCAGAATAACTCGTTACATTTTCGCCATTCAAATAATATTCTCCACTTGTTGGTTTATCAAGTAACCCAAGTGTATTCAAGAGTGTTGATTTACCACTACCACTTGCTCCAATGATCGATACAAATTCACCACGATGGATCTTAAATGATACACCCGCAAGTGCATGTGTTTCATTGGCACCCGGATTGTATATCTTTCTTATATCCCTACATTCAATTACTACTTCGCTCATTGTCTAGGTACCGTTACGATTGCACTATAACCATATGGAACCTCTGCTGGTATTTCAACCTCAACATTGTAATAAGAAGTATCTTCTGTTTCTAAATTATTAGGCATCGTATCAACCGCAATAATCTTACATGTGTAATTTTCATTTGTACTTTCAATTGTAACTTCTACATCTTGCCCTACAGATACTAATTGATATTCATATTCAGATACGCTAATTCTTACTTTCTTTGCTGTTGAATATAAAACAATATAAGCGCTACCTGTTTTACTTGATGGATCAATTGAATTTGATTCGTTTACTTTATAAATTAGTCCACCAATATCAGATACAACCTTGCCATCTTTTTTCATCTTTTTTAGTTTTTCAATACTTGCTTCTGCATTGGTCCATTGAACTTTAATTTCGCTAATTTTCTTATCTGCATTATTCAATTCAACATTGAGGAAATTAATATAAGCTTTATCCTCTTGATTTGCACCCGCAATTTCACCCTTGATGTTTTCTAAACGAGTATAATAATCATCTAATTCTTGTTTCATATTTAAGAAATCTTTTTCTAAAACATCGATTTGAGCATCAATGCTTCCATCAATCTTATAATCAAATAAGAGTGTTTTATCTTCGATGATATCTCCTTCTTTAACATATACTTGATTGAATGTTAAGGTTGGATCCTTTGTATAATAATAAGTATCTACTGGTACAACTTTCCCGTTATACACAATACCTTTTTCTGTTTCTACAACATCACTTTGTGTTGTTTCCCCCATCATCATCTCATTCATGACTTGATTCATCTCTTCTGTCTCTGATGGAGTTGGTTTAGGCATTAGAAAATTCAATGCTATAAATCCTACCACAATTATTCCTAGAATAATTCCTATCCACTTTAATACTTTCTTCATATATCCTCCGCTATTCTATTGTATTAGTTTATTAGTACAATAATCATTGTATCACTTTCAGTTTGAAATGCAATGACTAAATCTATCATTTTTCATTGATTTAGCGTAAACTTAATAAAGGTTTTAAAGGGGGAATCAAAATGAATAACAGAGTAAAGAAATTTTTATCTTATTACAAACCTTACAAGAAATTATTCTTCGCAGATATGTTTTGCGCTTTAGTAGTTGCTGCAATATCTCTTATTTTACCTTTATGTACGAGAGAAATTACAAATACTATTCTTGTAAAAACACCCATAGAATTCAATGCAATTTACACAATCGGTGCATTCATGGTAGGACTAGCTCTTATTGAGTTTGCCGCTAATTTCTTTATCACCTATAAAGGTCACTTAATGGGCGTCTACATGGAACATGACATGCGTAATGATTTATTTACACATTATCAAAAGCTTTCTTTTAGTTTCTATGATGAACAAAAAACTGGTATTTTGATGTCACGATTAACTCACGATTTATTCTCACTAGCTGAGTTGTATCATCATGGACCTGAAGATATCGTCATATCTATCATTAAATTTGTTGGGGCGTTTATTATCTTATTAAATATCAATCCACAATTAACATTCATTGTCTTCATTACTTTACCTCCTATGATTATATTCACTTTCTATTGCAATCGCAAAATGAAGAAAGCATTTAAATTAAATAAGAAAAGAGTAGGAGAAATTAATGCTCGTATAGAAGATAATTTATCTGGTATTCGTGTTGTTAAATCATTTGCGAATGAATCAGATGAGATTGAAAAGTTTGATTATGAAAACAACAATTATGTACAAAGTAAGTCAAAAAGCTACTTAGCCATGGCTCAATTCCATTCAGGATTAGGTGCCTTTATAACTTTAGTAACTGTAATCGTAATTATTGCAGGTTCTATGTTTATTGGTAATGGTATTATTGTTATTGGAGATTTATTAACTTTCTTATTATATATTGGCAACTTTACTGATCCAATTAAAAAGCTAATCAACTTTACTGAACAATTCCAAGAAGGTATTACTGGATTTGATCGTTTTATGGAAATATTAGAGATAGAGCCAGATATCACTGATAAAAAAGGCGCTATTGAACTTGATGATGTAAAAGGTGCTGTTTCATTCAAACATGTAGGTTTTCGTTATAATGAGAAATCTGACTATGTCTTACAAGATATTAATTTAGATGTTACCCCTGGTGAATATATCGCATTGGTCGGATCATCAGGCGCTGGGAAAACAACCTTATGTTCTCTCATACCTCGATTTTATGAAGTAAGTGAAGGTGAGATTACAATTGATGGTCACGATATCCGTGATGTTAAGATGAAATCACTTCGTTCTAAAATAGGCATTGTTCAACAAGATGTATATCTATTCACCGGAACAATTTTAGACAACATTCGTTATGGTAAACCTGATGCTACAGATGATGAAATACTAGAAGCTGCAAAAAACGCAAACGCTCATGACTTCATTCTTGATTTACCTGATGGCTATAACACTGACATTGGTCAACGTGGTGTAAAATTGTCTGGTGGTCAAAAACAACGTTTAGCGATTGCACGTGTATTCTTAAAGAATCCACCTATCCTCATCTTTGATGAAGCTACTAGTGCATTAGACAACGAAAGTGAAAAAGTAGTCCAAGATTCACTAGAAAGTCTAGCAAAAAATAGAACTACTTTTGTTATTGCACATCGCTTATCCACAATACGCAATGCCAAAAAGATATTAGTCTTATCGGAAGAAGGTATTGTTGAGGAAGGTAGCCATGATGAATTACTTCAGAACGGAAAAACATACGCTCATTTATATAATATGCAATTCAGTAAATAAGGACTTCGGTCCTTATTTTATTTTGTAATAAACTGATACATATCACCTGATTGAACAAAACGAACAGGTAAATCAATTTGAATTCCATCTTTTAATATTTGCGCAAGATAATCCATTCCTGGTTCTTCTACATTGAAATGTCCAACGGCTAAAATAACTTTGGATTGTCCAAGTTCTGCAGCATCTTTAATGTAACTTGAAACTGTAAAATCAATACATTCCATCGCGATTACACAATCAATATCATGATCTTCAATCATTTCAATTTTTCGATAATCATCTTCACCCATGATGTGTTCAGCAATTAATACTTTTTTAATCACTGCATTTCGATTACCTATTATTTTAATTCCATTCAAATGTAATTTTTCTATGAGATAACGACATAAGTCTTCTGTATTTGTTTGTGGTAGTTCAAATAACATTGGTGTACGTATTGGTGCAATTAAATATTTATCCCACGCTAACACTTTCATTAATCCATAAAATATACCATCAGTTAATTCATTCTTTTCATTCATCATACCTGAATGAATGTAGTCATGATTTCTCCACACAACAATGTGATGTTCTTCTAACAATCGTCTTTTCTCTACTAATGTTTTATTTCTATTCATACTTTCCGTATTTGCACCACGATTATAAAATGCTGATTCGTGACAAATAATAAGATTCGCTTTGTGTTCAATAGCTTCCTTGATTACATCTATCGAACAATAACAAGTTGTTACAATCCCTGTACACTCTTGAGTAACATCACCAAATAACACCTGATCCCGTGTTTTTAAATCATCAATTGAATTACCCTGATAGTCCTTTCCTGAATAGAATCCCTTAACCTTTTCAATAATTTCTTTGATTTCCATATTTATTCTCCTTTTGCTACAACTTTTTATTGATTACATTATAGGTCAAATACAGTTGTGCCACAAATAATAATTCTATATAAACAAGGTTATTCTTAAATCTCACTTCTTTTTTTATTCATGTTTGATATAATGTTATAAAGAGAGGTACAGTTTGATGAATTTTATTTTTATTTCACCAAACTTTCCAAAGTCCTATTACTTGTTTTGTGACGCACTTAAAAATAATGGTGTTAGAACACTTGGAATTGGTGAAGATTCACTACAACAACTAAATCCTTTATGTAAGGAATCCTTAGATGATTACTATCAAGTCCAATCATTGGAAGATTATAATCAAGTTTTTAAAGCGGTTGCTTATTTTTCTTTTAAATATGGAAAAATTGATTGGATTGAATCCAATAATGAATACTGGCTTACACAAGATGCTAAGTTAAGAACTGATTTCAATATACAATCTGGAGTTCAATATAAAGATATTGGTCCTTATAAATATAAATCTCAAATGAAGCAGTTTTATCAAGAAGCTGGTGTTGTAACAGCACGTTATCATTTAGTTTCTACCATCGATCAAGCACGTTTATTTATTGAGACTGTCGGTTATCCTGTGATTGTTAAACCAGATAGTGGTGTTGGTGCTTCAACTACATATAAATTATCTAACGAGAAAGAATTAGTTCGTTTCTATAAGAATCTACCTACACGTCAATTCATTATGGAAGAATTTATTGATGGAGAAATCATTTCATATGATGGTATATGTGATCAAGATTCCAATATTATTTATGAAACAGCTCATCAATTTCCAACATCCATTATGGATATCGTAAATGAGAAAAAAGAAATCTTCTATTATTCATATAAAAAAATTCCCGCTGATTTACAAGAAATAGGAAGAAAAGTAATTCATGCATTTAATGTAAGAAGTCGTTTCTTCCATTGTGAGTATTTCCGATTACTTCATGATAAAGAAGGCATCGGTAAAAAAGGCGACTTAGTTGCCCTTGAGGTGAATAT
The DNA here is from genome assembly GCF_036637135.1 of Anaerorhabdus sp. Lineage (GTDB taxonomy): Bacteria > Bacillota_I > Bacilli_A > Erysipelotrichales > Erysipelotrichaceae > Anaerorhabdus. The sequence goes on from NZ_JAVWNC010000009.1 coordinate 29,032, forward strand.
GCGTCCTCCAGGTGGATACACTCCTGATATGATGAACTTTGCGAGTGATATTAGCGTTTATCAAATATGGGCAAATATGATTTGTTTTAATGAAGGTCGATTTGATGTAGATCATCGTCCTTATGTTTGCGTTTATTATGGAAGACGTGATGGATTAAAACACAAATTATCGCACGCTGAAATTTTAAAGAAGTATGCTAATCAAATGTGTATGTGTGAAAGAATGCCATTAATTCTTGCGGAAGCAATGGGCAATCAAATGTATACAGCTCGATTCGATAATACCAAACAAGCATTAAGTTTCATCCATCAGTTACAACAATAATACAAAGGAGATCGTAATGAAAATCGAATATTTTCAAGAATATAGTTTTAGTTTAGGGCGTGATATGGAATTCAAAGTATACGGTCATGCTGGTAAACCCTGTATTGTATTCCCTGCACAAGATGGGCGCTATTTTGACTTTGAGAATTTTAGAATGATTGAATCTTGTCAAAAGTTTATTGATCAAGGACAAATTCAATTCTTCTGCGTAGATAGTATTGATTTAGAGTCCTGGTCAAATACAAACAGTACCCCTCGCCAACGCATTGAGCAACATGAACGTTGGTACAGTTATATTTGTGATGAATTTGTGCCTCGTGTAAAACAAATAAATCGTGACGCAAACAGTAATATTGAATACGACATTTTACTAACAGGTTGTAGTATGGGTGCAGCCCACTCATTAAACTTCTTTTTAAGAAGACCCGATCTCTTCGACTCGGTCATTGCCTTAAGCGGTGTATATCACGCAAACCACTTCTTTAAAGACTACAGTGATGATTTAGTTTACAGCAATTCACCAATACAATATATGGATAATATGTACTATGATCACTTCTATGTTGATTTATTTAGACAACGCAAAATTATCTTATGTGTTGGTCAAGGTGAATGGGAAGATGAAATGCTAGTTGATACAAAAAAGATGGATTCTTTATTCCAATACAAAGATATTCCTGCCTGCGTTGAGTATTGGGGATTTGATGTAAATCACGATTGGCCATGGTGGAGAAAACAACTTCCATATTATTTACCCAAAGTTTTATAATTGCTAAAGTCAACAATTTGTATTGTTGACTTTAATTTTAGGTTACCCTACAATAGCATACATACCCACTTGGTATCGGAGGTACAGATGAATATCGAGAAAAAGAAAAATTTTATCATCAACACATTGTATATCGCAATCATCTCAGTTATTGTTTTCTTTATTATTAAGTATGGTTTGGGTTTATTAGCACCGTTCATTATCGCATTCATAATCGCATATTGTTTAAAAAAACCAACAGACTGGGTTTCAAATAAACTAAAATTACCAAAAAAACTTACTTCTATCCTGATGGTAATTTTATTCTTCTCAACAATTGGTGTGATTATTGTATTACTCACACTACGCATTGGAAGTGGCGTTGCTTACTTATTTACTTTTTTACCTGAGTTTTACACGACTCAGTTAAGTCCTACATTAATGGCATTCTTTGATGTTATTGAAGGTATGTTTAAATCGATGGATCCTCAATTAATACAAACTCTAAGTGATGTATTAAATCAATCATTAAAAGCATTGGGTGATTTATTATCAAATTTATCTGTTATGGTTATCTCTTCAGTAACAAACTATGCAAGTGCATTACCTGAATTATTAATTCGTATTTTATTCACACTGATTTCTACATTCTTTATTGCAATTGATTATGATCAAATCGTTGCATTTTTACAACGTCAACTTTCACAAAAAACATTTACGCTTGTTACTCATATCAAAGACTACATCGTGGGTACCTTGTTTGTGTGTATTCGCTCTTACGCTTTGATTATGTTTATTACCTTTGTTGAACTTGCGATTGGATTATCGATAATTCGAGTAGAGAACTCTTTGTTTATTGCCTTGTTGATATCCGTATTTGATATACTACCTGTTTTAGGTACTGGTGGTATCATGATTCCTTGGATTATCCTTACTGCTTTCCAAGGTAATTATGTTATGGCAATTGGATTACTTGTTGTCTATCTAATCATTACCGTTATACGTAATATCATTGAACCAAAAATTGTTGGACAACAAATTGGATTACATCCGGTTGTTACTTTATTAAGTATGTTTATCGGTACAAAACTATTTGGTGTTCTCGGTTTATTTGGTTTACCAATTACACTATCATTACTTAATCATCTCAATGAAGATGGAACAATCAAGATATTTAAATAACGAGTTAAATAATAGAAGACCAACCCTAATTGGATTGGTCTTTTTTAGTATATTTTATCTATAAATTGTCCATCTTCAAGTGTATAAATCTTTTCACTTTGCTTTGCCACTTTTAAATCATGTGTAATCACAATGATTGTGTTTCCTTGTTGATGTAAAGTTTTAAATAGTTCCAAAATCTCTTCACCTGTTTTCGAGTCTAATGCCCCTGTAGGTTCATCTGCAAGGAGTATTTTCGGATCTGTAACAAGTGCCCTGGCAATAGCAACACGTTGCTGTTGACCTCCTGATAGCTCCTGTGGCTTATGTTTTTCACGATTTTCTAATCCTACAAGTGCTAACATTGTTTTTGCTTTTTGAGTCGCTTCACTTCTAGAAACACCACGAATCAACAACGGCAACATTACATTTTGTAATACTGTATATGTATGAATTAAATGATATTTTTGAAAGATGAACCCAATCTTCTCATTGCGTACACTTGCTAATTCATCTTGTGATAAACTACCTATTTCAATTCCATCTATAAAATAGCTACCATCGTCAAGCATATCCATACACCCAATAATATTCATTAATGTAGTTTTACCAGAACCTGATTTACCTAAAATAGAAATATACTCACCTTTTTCTATTTCTAAACTAACATTCTTCAATACATGTAAAGAGTCACTTTTCATGAAATATGATTTGTTTACCTCTTGAATCTTAATCATTATTTTTCGATGACACCAACTTTTACAAGTTCTCCTGTTTTCTCATCTTTTGTTATTGTAATAACGGATCCTTCTTTCATATCTGTTAATTTTAACTCTCCACCTTTTATAAAATCAAAGATTTCTACTCCTGTAGGTACTATCAAACTGATTGATTCACCTGTATACTCTAATTCCATCTTTGCTTCGTTCTCTTTTGCATCACTTGCTGCTGCATCACTCATCGTTGTACTTGCTTCGAGTGTAGTTGCTGCTATAACTTCACCCTCTTGTGCTTCTGGATTCTCATCAATTACTGATTCATCTACAAATGGATCCTTCGCAAGGTCAATAACAATTTCATTTCCAGTCATTGTCTTAATTTTTCCATACATTACTTCATATTGCGGTGTTTCTTCCATTGCATTTTCTTTAGATTCCGTTTTATTGCCTTGTGTTGTACAACCTGTTATTAATAGTGTTGCCATTAAAATATAAATTAGTTTTTTCATTTTTTTCTCCTTATTCAACTAATAGTGCTTCGATTGGTTTTAATCGTGATGCTTTATACGCTGGATAAATACCAAATAACGTTCCAGTTACAAGTGCAAACATAAAGGCAATAATTCTTCCTTCCATTGTATCTATTGCACTAACGTTTACGACATTTAGAATTGGAAAGACCAGGCTGCTTGTGATTACTCCTGCCATTCCACCAATGCAACTGATAATCGCTGATTCCAAGATAAACTGAATTAATATATCTTTGTTATGACTTCCAAGAGCCTTAAGAATACCAATTTCTTTTGTACGCTCCCTTACAGAAAGGAAGAGTACATTCATAATTCCAATACCACCGACTACAAAGACAATTGTTCCTACAGATATCAATAAATAATTCATCGTTTTTGCAGATGACAATGCAGCATCTATTCTACTTCCTGCATCTTCTATAACATAATAGGAACTGTCTTCTAATACATAATCTAACGTACTTAAAATTTCTTTTTTTGTTTTCTCAATGTTGTCAATGTCGTTTGATAAACCAATGATTCTTGGAAATCCATTATCACCTATAACTTTTTGTCCAACATCATATGGCAAGAAGATAGTATCATCTGGATTTAACCCTTGAATACCATCACCTTTTGGTATAAGTGTTCCTATAACTTTATACATGTTATTTTCAATCTTGATGGTTTCTCCTATAGCACTTCCTGGAGTACCATAAAACTTCTTAGCGACATTGCCTCCTAAAACTACAACATTTCTTCCATACTCTTGATCCTCCTCACTAAATTGAACACCTTCTTCAATCTCTAAGTTGGAAACTCTTGCATAATCATCATCTACTGCGGAGACAGAAATATAATCATTTTCTTTTCCAAAGCTAACTTCTTTATGACTTGAGTTATTAATCGATAAACCGTTTAGAGTATTACTTTCATTCATAATTTGTTCTACATGTTCTTTTGTAAGTCTTTCTATTTTTGTACTATCTGAATCACTTAATTTCTCATAGTTTAGATTTACATAAACTGTTTCTGCACTCAATCCTTTGAATTGGTTAAGCACTTGTTCCTCTCCACCTTTACCTATGGCAATGACCATAATTATAGTTATTGTCCCTACAAAAATACCTAGGGAAGTTAGAAACACTTTGAATTTATTTGCGAGTAAATTTAGGATTACAATTCTCAAAGTTTCTATCAAATTCATTTATTCACCTACAACCACAATATCACCTGAACTTAAACCATCAATTACTTCACTTACTTTTCCATCAGAGAAACCTGTTTTTATTTCCTTTTCAACAATTGTTGAATCTTCCATAAGTACATTTACTATTTGTTTTCCATCTTTGAATTGAATTGCTTTATTTGATAGTTTCACTACATCTTTTACTTCTTTGGTAATAAAGGATAAGTTACAAGTCATTTCAGATAAAAGCTCACGATCAGTAGGACTTAACTCAATAACAATTTCATAAACAATGGTCCCGTTTTTATTTTTACCGACTAAATCTCTCTTCTTTACTACTCCCTCAAATATTTCATCACCATAAGCATTAAATTGTAGTTCAACTTTTTGTCCTTCTTTGATTTTGACAATTGATTCTTGTTCTACGGATGCTAATACATATTGATTTGAAGGAATTCCGACAGTTATCCCTGAACTCAATGGATCTACTGTTTTATCATTTTCATATCCTATCTCTAGCACAACACCTTCAGTTTTAGAAATAAGATAAGGATTCTTTTTTAGTTCAACATATTTTTGAATGTCTTGATTTATCCTATCTAAATCACGATATGACTGCGTTAATGATGTATCAAAGTTTTGGTTATTCTTTGATTGAATTGAATCCTTCTCTGATTTTTTACGATTTTCTTCATCTACTTCTTGTTGCCTTGCGTTATTTAGATTTACTAAATTTTGATTCAAACTGACTACTTTACTTTCAGATTCAACTAGAAGCTTCTTCTTTTCCTCAAGTTCTAATTTCAATGCCTCTATATCTGGCTTACTTTCGCTTACATTCTCCTCAATAATTAATGTGGATGGCACTTGGCTGATTAGTGCTTCTATTTCAGCAATCCTTGCTTTATAAGCATCAACTTGTTGCATTGTTTGATTTATGCTGCTTTCTAACTGTTGTTTCTTAGTATCATATAAATTCTTTGAGTTTTGAGTTATATCATTCCAAGAAGAATCTGATGTTGTTTGTTGAATATCTTTATTATTCTTTGTTTGGGATACTGTTCCTTCTACTTTTGCTTTTTCATCATTCAATGTTTTTATTTTCTCATCAATGCTTTCAATTGATAATTTTGCAAGTTTCTGTTCTTTTTTAACGCTATCTCCAACTTTAACCAAAACTTCATCTACTACGATTTCTTCTTCGTAGCGATAACTTTCACCTTCAAGTTTGAGTGATCCATATCCATCTATTCCAACAATAATATCACCTTGAGTTACAGGATATTCACGATACATAATTTCTTCTTTCTTATCTTTCCCACTTACTAAAACAACCTGAGAAATTAAAAGAACTGCAATCATAACAATACTTCCAAATAAGAATAGTTTCGTCTTTTTTTTCTTAAGCATTACATCACCTCATTTCACTATTGCATTATAAAATACTCATGGTTAAATCTGAGTAAAAAAAAACTCTCATTTAAATTGAAAGTTTTAATGGTAATTGTATTGATATTGTAGTACCTTCATCCAGTTTTGATTCAATGTTGAGATGTCCATGATGTCGCTCAATGATTTCTTTAACAAGTGTTAATCCTAACCCACTACCCGCTATCTTTCTTGAACGCGATTGATCAATTCGATAAAATGGTTCAGTGATTAAATTCAATTGATCCTCTGGTATACCAATACCATTATCACTTATCATTAGTGATAAATATTCTTGATCTTGTCTTATTTCAATCGTAATTCTAGGATCAATTCTCTTTGCATATTTAATTGAATTATCTAATAAATTAGATATCGCCCTTTGGAGCATAACTTCATTTCCTATTAATGTACAATCCGTATCGCTCACTCTTACTTGTATGGCTTTCTCCTTAATCCTTGGATTTAGTTCACTTAGTGCGTTTTTTACTAATTCTTGAATCGAACAAACTTCATTACAATTATATTCTGAAGATGTAGATACAAGTAATAAGTTGTTCACTAAGTCATTCATCCGTTCTACTTGTCGCTTGGTTACTTCCATTACATGTTTGTATTCTTCTAAAGTAGCCTGTTCATCCAGTACTTCTATATTTGTCTTTAAAACCGCTAGGGGTGTTTTCAATTCATGTGCAGCAGCTGTAGAAAATCTCTTTTGTACATTGAATACGGATTCAAGTCGTTTCAACATTTTATTAAATGAAATTGTTAATTGTTCTACTTCCTTCGATGTCGTATCGACTTCAAGTGGTTGATGTATCGCATTTTCATCTATTTTACCAATTTCTGAGGTCAGTGTATCCAATGGTTTTAATGATCTACTTACAATAATATATGTAATCGCAATTCCTACTATCCCAACGATACCCATAGCAAGAAAAGTCATAGTATTAAACTGTACCTTACCATATTCAACAATACCAGAAAGAGCTTGCATCACATTTTCTGCAGGCACAATTTCAAGAGCATCACTAACATCAATTGTAGGTTGTAGAGGTACTGTTGGAATTGCAGATTGAACAGGAGCAATAAAGTATTTATTTAAACTTTGTAATGATGCGGTTGTCAATATGACAACCATACTTAAAAACATAATGGCAATACTCAAAGTTAATTTTAATTTCAAATCTAATTTTTTTCTCATAATTTATCCTTTAAAGGTGTATCCAACCTTTTGTATATACTCAATGAAATCTTTTCCAAAATGATTTCTAAGTTTCTTTCGTAATGTACTCATATGTACCTTCACTGTATCCGATAATTCGTTCATATCATTATCCCAAATTTTCTCTAATAGCTCTTCTGTTGAAACTGGTCTATCTTTATGAATTAATAAGTATTCCAATATTTGATATTCTTTTGATGTTAACTTTACTTTATTACCATTTAGATCTTCAATGCATCGACATATTAAATCACATCGAAAGTAATCTGTTTCAATCGAGGTATCATTTTGAATAAAGTTACGTCTTAATAGCGATCTGATTCTTGCTAATAACTCTTGAAAGCTAAAGGGCTTAATCAAATAATCATTAGCACCTTTGTCTAATCCTTCGATGCGATGATCTATTTCAGTACGAGCAGATACAATAATAATTTTAATTTCTTTGTTTTCTTTTCTAATAATTTCTAATATTTCAATGCCATCTAGACAAGGTAAGTTTAAATCTAACACAATTAGGTCATATGAATTTGCGTAATATAAATCCAATGCCTCTTCGCCATCCATAGCAATATCGACAAGATATCCTTGTTTTCGAATGCCCATAGCCAGCGCATCTACTAAATCTTTTTCATCTTCTATGATTAATATTTTCATAATTCACCTCAATTATAGTATATACAAAACTAGTTAAATATAAGTAAAGTCTACCATATTCTACCTTTAATCATTATTTTATAGTAAATAATGAAACAAAACATCAATTATTCATTTTTGACGAATACTCGGTTAAAAATCTAAATTCCCTCTTTTTTTACCTTCTAATTTAAATAATAAAAAATCATATATATGCTTCTTTCAAAAGAATTTTTATATGTTATAATTTGCTTATCATAGAAACCAACACATAAAAGGTAGATAATTTTGTATGAAAACTTTAGCACAAATAGAATTGGATATGAGTGAGATTCTTCGTGTTCGTTATAGTAATCCTGAACAAGAAAAATTACTATGTCTTGAATTATTGGAGTGGGAAGAAAAAAACACAAACAGTTATGTTTGTGCTTTTGCACATACTTATTTAGGCGACTATTATGTGGGTTGTGCCGTTGGAGAAAGTGAGCAATGTATTCCACACCTCATGAAAGCACATGAAATTTCTAGCGATAATTCTTATAATTATCTCTTGGTACGAATATATAATACATTGGGTTTCTATTATAATTCTATCGCTGATGATCAAAGTGCATTAAAATATTACATTGAAGGAATTAGTGTATGTCATCAAGTCAAAGATGTTATTAACGAAGCCCTAATTTTAAATAACATTGGCTATAACTTACAACGAAGTCATGGGTATGACCAGGCTTTATCATTTTACAAAGATGCTTATAACTTACTACAAAATCATAGTGAGCCTTCACCTATAAAAAAAATCTTACTAAACAATTTAGCAACTGTCTGCATTCTAATTAATCAAATCGAAGAAGCAAAAAATTATATTATGCTTTGTGAAAAAGAATACCCTAGTAGGGAACAATATGATTTATATCAAATACAAAACTGGTGTCAGTACTATAGTGCTATAAAAGACCATGAAAAAGCACTTTCTTGGGCCAATCAAATTTTATTAATTGAACAAAATGAAACAGAAGAAAATCCTGACTCATTCGATATTTATGCTTTCTTGTTTGACAGTATGATTGAATTACAAAATAGAGAATACGCAAGTAAATTTCTTTCATTAATGGAGAAACATGCAAAACGTAATTCTTTTAATCAATGTCAGAGTTTAGAACTCCGCAATATGAAATTTAATCTTACTTTTGAAAAGGATGAATTATGCATTAATAACGCTTATAAACGTTATGCACAGGAACTTTTAGCTCTTGATCAAGTTCGTAATGCAACCATTACAAATGGTTTAAAAGATGCGATCAATTACTTGAGCGTCATAAAACAAAAGGAAGCCTTACATAGTGAGAAAAAGAATTTAGATGTCGAAATAAACATTGATGAATTAACCAAAGTATATACAAGACACTATTTGGAAATGATTATTGAAAAATTTGATAAACAAACATCAAAAACTCTCGCATTCATCATGATTGATGTTGATTGTTTAAAAGAGTATAACGATACTTATGGTCATATCAATGGCGATTATGTATTGCATTATGTTGGTTCATTGCTAAACATCTATAAAAATGATCATATATATCCTTGTCGTTTTGGTGGAGATGAATTTGTATGTCTTTGTATCAACAATACCGATGAACAAATTGAAGAGTATATCAAGAATATTAGAAAAGACTTACATGAAAGAAATATCCCTCACAATACATCCCGATGTGCCAAAGAGATTACTTTATCAATAGGTTATTCAAATGTGAGTGAGCATATTAATCTTCAAGAAATATTTGAACTTGCTGACCAAGCACTATACCAATCAAAGCAAAATGGTAGAAACACTTATACCAAAATTGTTGCTTAATGTAGTATGAAGGATACTGAAGGAGAGACCCATGGACAGTATAAAATCAAGTAGACAAACATCTTCATTGATGAAGTCAATTTTAATTGAACGTTTTAATGATATTGATCTTCTTGAACAGTTATGCAATCAACTATTAGATATCTCTACCGCAAATCAAGATACCTATGGTATTGCATTTGCGAATTTGTATCTATTCGATGCCTTTTTTACGCGTGATGATCACGAGAAAGCAAGATTCTACTTACTCCGTACACAATCCCTATGCGACCGTTACCAATATAATGACCTTTTAATGGTTATGCACAATCTTGCTGGTTTATATTATCAAGACTTATTCGATGAGCACTCTGCCTTACAACATTATCTACTCGGATTAGATTTAGCGCAAAGACTAAATAACCCCATTACTGAAAGTAAAATATATAATAACTTAGGAATATGCCTACGTAGACGATATGATAACGCCGCAGCGCTACACTACTTTAACGCTGCATATGAAACAATAAAACCTCATTTTTGCGAACAAGAGCGTAGTACTACTATCAGCTTTCTGTGCAATGCTGCCGAAGTTTATCAAGCGATGAATATGGTTGAAGAATCAGAATCAGCCCTTAAGAAAGCTCAAGAATTATACACTGATAATCAGTATAGTTATTATCAATTAAAGAGTACTTGGAATGGTCATTATGCTATTTCAGGAGACAAAGAAAAAAGCATTTCAATTGCTCAAGAATTAATTGATGATGGACTAAGTAATTTTTCCCATACACAATTTGTTTCTAGTGCATACTTTGAAGTATTTGATCATATGTTATTTCTTGATTGTAAGGAAATGGCTTATCGCTATTTAACTTTATTAGAATCATATAGTAGTCACAAAAAAATAGGAGATTACTACAATTACATTGTCCGGAAAACAAGATATTACCAACGGTATGGTACAAGCGAAGAATGTGATAAAGTATACCGAGAATTCTACAAAACAAGTTTAAAACTAAACGAAGTAGATGATGCAATGCGTGTCGAAAACATATTGTCTAAAATTAATTTAACACAAGCACTATTTGATTTAAAAACCATTCGCAATGAGAATAAACAATTAGAAAATGCTAGTCATATAGATGAACTAACACATTTATACAATCGCCGTTATCTATTAAAATTAAAATCTAAAGTGCTTATAGGTCAAGATAACTTTCAATTGGGTTATGTTATGTTGGATGTCGATTACTTCAAAGAATATAATGATTTTTATGGACATTTCAAAGGAGATGAAGCTCTAAGACATGTCGCAGATATCTTAATAAAACATAATAAGAAAGACATATATGCCAGTCGGTATGGCGGTGATGAGTTCTTAGTGCTATTTGTAAACTACACAAAGGAACAAATTGAACACTATATTCAATGTATACAAAAAGATCTAAAAACATGTAATGTACCCCATGAAAAATCAAAATGCGCTTCTCAACTGACCCTTTCAATTGGATTCAGTAATGGTTACGCAACCAATGAAACACTACATAACCATCTACTAGCATGTGCAGACAAAGCTCTTTATCAAGCAAAAGATAAAGGAAGAAATTGTTATTGTTATCAACCTATAGAAAGATAGATGTATGAAGATATTAATCTTGTTGGATATAATATTCAACAAGGTTTTTTACTATGTGTCCTTCTATTAAAGACAAGCACATACACCTATGTTTTTCGAATTATTTAAACCCCCTATAATCTTCATTTACATACGATTATAAATCACCCATTTTAATGATTAAAGTGTATAATAAATTTAAGATAGCCTTATCGTGTGAGGGAACTATGAAAAGATTTATAATAATTTGTATTGTTGTTTTCGGGGTTGTTGTTGGTGGTTTTAATATTTATCTCAATGAATTCGTTCACAGAAACTATGTCCAGCTCATTATCAACAACGAAGATATCATTACCACAGCTTGGGTTGAAGGGGACAAGATTTATCAAGTCAATGATAACCAAGAACTTGAAGAAGTATTTATTAAGGGAGTTAATATTGGTTTAGGCAAACCAAATAGTTTTCCTGGTGAGATTTCTATTACTCAATCCGAATACTTAAATTGGTTTCAAAACATCCATGATTTAGGTGCGAATTTTATTCGTGTCTATACTCTACAATCCCCTGATTTTTATCAAGCATTATTTGATTTTAATATGCTATCTGATAAACCTTTGTATCTAATTCAAGGGGCTTATATGAATGAAGATTATATCAATGAATATAATGATGTTTTCAATCCAAAAATAGAAGAAGATTTCAAAACTGAAATCAAAAATGTCATTGATGCAGTACATGGAAATGCCAATATTGATAAAAGAGTCGGACATGCGTATGGTCGCTACACCAGTGATGTTAGTAAGTATACCAGTATGATGATTCTAGGTATTGAATTTTCTGGTGATACCGTAACAAATACTAATTTAAAGAACCCAAATAAAATAAAATATGATGGTAATTATTTACATACTGAAAATGCAACCCCTTTTGAGGTCTTTTTAGCTCAGCATGGTGATTACGCTATTACCTATGAAACAACTACATATAACAAACAAACTATCATTGGATTTGCGAATTGGCCAACAAGTGATCCTCTTGAGCACCCAAATGAACCTGAAGATATGAATAAAATGATGGGGTTCAATGTCGAACATATAATAAAGAATGATTCTTATATTTGTGGTATGGTGGCATCTTACCATGTGTATCCCTATTATCCAGATTTCATGAATTTTGAAAATCAAGCTACGTATTTAAGTAGTTCTCCAACAAATCCTTATCAAGATTACTTAAAACGACTTAACAATATACACGCTATTCCCGTACTCATTTCTGAGTATGGTGTACCAACATCACGTGGAACTACTCATATCGATTTAACGCGCGGTTATAATCAAGGTGGTCTCAGTGAACAAGCTCAAGGAGACGCTATCATATCATTAACTAAAGACATTCAAGATGCTGGCATGTGTGGCGCAATCATTTTTTCGTGGCAAGACGAATGGTTTAAACGTACTTGGAATACGATGGAGCTTACTGAACCTGATGGTCGTCCAAATTGGCATGATGTCCAAACTTCAGAAACAAGTTTTGGTTTAACTGCCTTTGATCCAAAAAAAGATGAATTGATCTCAACTCATTTATCAAAGAATGACATCAACTTAACAATTGAAAGTGATGCTGAATATTTAACCATTGAGATTAAGAAAGACAACTTGGATATAGAAAAAGATCAATTTGACATTTTCTTTGATACAACTAATTCCTCAGGATTCACTTCACTTAATCAATTTGAATTTACACAACCCTTTGACTTCTATTTAAAAGTTGATGGGAAAAAGAATACAGAACTATTCGTAGATCCATATTATGACAATTTTAGCTACTTATTTGGAACACAACTTAACCTATCATTACCATTACTTAAGGAAACATCATATTCATCACGTGAGTTGAACTCGATTCGACTACGCTTAAGAAATAGGATATATATTCCTAGTAGTGATACTACACTTGAACCTAGTTATTATACAACTGGTAACTTCTTATATGGACCAATTGATACTAAGGATGAGAACTATAATTCACTAAATGATTTTTATACCGATGGTGATACATTAACAATCCAAATACCTTGGTTATTACTTAACTTCAGTGATCCAAGTCAAGGCATGATACTGGATGATTTTTATGAAAACTACAGTCCTTATGAAGCAGGTATGCAAATGAAATCAAAGAAAATTGATTCATTCACTATTGGTATTCGTAATAATGACCAAATTGATTATCTAGAGGTTCCTCTTAAAAATTGGGATGAGGTTGAATATACCGAAAGATTGAAGTCTTCTTATTACATAGTAAAGGATGTGTGGTCTAATGAGTAATTTCGCAATCATTTGGTATAACCTACCGATTCTTATTAAGATCTTTATCATCCTAATCATATTTTATTTATATATCATAACTTGTATTCAAATGTACTCCTATTATGAAACTAATATGTTTAAATATCGTTTATATAGAGAACGAAGAATGCACAGAAAATATGGACTAATCATTGAAAATCTTCTAGATCAAATTAGTGAAAATAAATACCGCTACAATGAACAAAACAATGAAATAGAAAACAAATTATTTAAAAATAAGTATTTTACCATTGTGTTTATCAAGCGCTTCTTAAGTAGAATTAAAAAATATTCAGGTAAGGACAAAACACTATATCATCGCGAAAAAAAATACTTATTGAATTATGCATGGAAAACAAAATTATATGAATCCGTCATTAACTTCAGTAAATTCTTTGGTGAGTACAATACCTTAGCAATCTTAAGTGTTATTCGAGATAAACGTTCGCTGCCAATATTTGAAGAATACGAAACTATTTTTCTACGCAAAAAGAATACTATCTTAGCGTATTATGTTTTACTGGGATATGCACGAATTGGAGAAATGGAAAGATTCAAAGAGACATTTACTTATATCATCAATCATCGTGAAATCACGAGTGAAGAAATGTATGTAGGACTATTAATTTCATTTAATGGAGATGTGTCATCCTGGCAAGAAAAAGTTCTTCTACACGATAATATCAATCATAAAATTATCGCATTAAAATACTTCATGGAAATTAGGCAAGATAAGTATACTATGTTCTGCCTTCAAGAAATTCAACATTTATTAGAATATGATAAGATTGACTCAGAACAAATACAATACTTTATATTACTCAATCAATACTTAGAAACTTTCTATCCTTCTTATAATCGTGAAGAACTCATGTCACAAGTCAGTAATCTAACAAATAAAACATTCTTAGCTATTTTAGAAAGCATGGAGGTATTGGTATGACATTGCAAAATCTAGTAACAGGTTTTAATAATGTAATCATATTCTATACTATTATCATTCTTACTTTCTTTTGCGTAACTATTATTACTGCAGCGATTTATTTATCAAAACTAAAGAAAAATGATAGAGAATTAGGTTCTATTGTCGATGGTATGCCAGAGCGATTCATTCCTGTATCCATTTTAGTTCCTGCATATAATGAAGCAGAAGTTATTGTCGATAGTATCCTCTCCTTATCTAAACTTGATTATGATACATATGAAATCATTGTGATCAATGATGGCTCAAAAGATAACACCATGCAAAAAATCTTAGAATATTTTGATTTACAAGAATCAAAGCGAATATACAAAACAACATTAAAGACTCAACCCATAAATTTTGTATACGAAGGCATTGTAAATGGTCACCAAATTCTTGTGGTAGATAAAATGAATGGTGGAAAATCTGATGCTTTAAATACCGGTATCAATATAAGTCAATACCCATTATTCATCGCAATGGATGCGGATTGTGTTTTAAAACCAGATGCCATATCAAAGCTAGTTTATCCCATTCTTATGGACAAAAGTACAATTGCAGTTGGTGGGAATATCAGAATATCCAACAACTCAATCATCAAAGATGGTGAGATTGTTGATCAGAAACCACCAAAAGGATTCCTTGTCATTTATCAAACAATAGAATATATGCGTGTATTCATGATATCAAGAATTGCATGGAATCAATATCGCAGTAATTTAATTATATCCGGAGCATTTGGATTATTCCGTAAAGATCGTGTCATTGAAGTTGGTGGATATCGAACCGATACAATCGGAGAAGATATGGAATTAGTTGTACGACTTAATCTACATCAAATTGAATGTAAACGTGAATATCGTATTGAGAATCAGGTTGATGCATATTGTTATACGCAAGTACCTAATAAATTTAAAGATTTTACAAACCAAAGAATACGTTGGCATATTGGATTAATGCAAAGTATCGGTTTCCATAGAAAATCAGTATTAAATCCGAAATACAATCAGGTAGGTTTGATTGGAATTGTTTATTATACTTTCTTCGAATTGTTTTCATCTGTAATTGAAGTTTTTGGTTATTTCGTAATTTTACTAGCCCTTATCTTTGGTTTATTTAATGCTTGGATGTACATCTTCCTCTTCACATCCATTATTATCTATAGTTTTAGTATCACATCATCCGCATTGATGCTAGAACGATATCTTACTGATAGTAAACATAAGTTATCATTAACGATTAAGCTAATATTCTTCTCCCTCTTTGAACCATTGGTATATCGACAATATTGTAATTTCATCAGAATTTATGCCATGATTCGCTATAAACATTATCAAAACAGTTGGAATAAAATGAAGAGAAATGAATATTCAACAAGTCAAAATACAAAAAAATAAATAAAAAGCAGATACTTATCACCATCATATTAGATATGGTTTATATGTATTCTGCTTTTTTATTTAGTGTTTGTGATCTCTTAGATTGAGATAATTATCTCTTCCCCGTTCCTTAGCCACATACAATGCTTCATCCGCACATTTCATAATCTCTTCAATCGACATTTTCGATTTAATCTCATTATAGAAACCTGCCGTAATTGAAACTATACCACTTATATTCTTCTTATGTTCAAATTTCAATTCTCTTAAGTTATTTAATACATTCGATAAATAGTTACTAATTTCATGATCAGTCAATCCTGTACATAAACAATAGAATTCATCTCCACCATATCTACCAACATTAATTCCAGGAACACTATTTTGTTTCAAAACATCTGCAACATGTTTCAAGATATTATCGCCTTGTACATGCCCATAGGTGTCATTGTATTGTTTAAAATGATCAATATCCAACATAATACAACCAAATAATTCTTCTATGCTATTTGAACCAATTTTCGATAATAATTTATCACAATAGCGTCGATTGTATAATCCCGTCAATTCATCCAAGTGAGCTTGTTTTTCCAAATTTTCATTTTCTTTGACTAACAATGAATGTTTTTGGTTGATTTCAAATAGTTTTATTTTATTTCTTAGTGCTTCTGCAATACTACTAAGTTCTTGTTTTTCTCTTGTCATCAATAAATAATAATATCTTGCACTAACATCCACATTAATTTCTTCATACTTTTCTTGATATTTAAATAATAGTTTTTGATATTCTAGTTCAATCTCTATGTCATCATCATTCAATTGTTGTTTCACATGTTCTAATACTGAATAACATTCTTCTTTCATATCAGCGATTAGTAAACTCTCAATCACGTAAATTAATTCTGCAGCGAAAATACTATGATTCCCCTTGAAATTTACCATAATACTATTGATTTTATCTATGAGTTTCTTAATTTGACTAACTTCATGATGAATTGCACATAATCGAATCTCTGACACGATTCGAATAAATTCAACATAGTTACTATTTACACTTAATTCTTTTGATTTTTCAAGATATGCATATGCACTTTCAAGATCATTCATATCACAACAGACACGAACAAGATTCAAATAGATTTGTGTAACATTATAATTTTGATGCTCAGTCATTTGTAGTTTTTCTATTGCTTTCTCAAAGTAATTTTTTGCGAACTCATAATCCTTAAGTTGCATTAAAATGTAGGCAATGTTGTTATAAAGGATGCCAATTGTTTTACTATCGTTCTTCGATTCAGCAATTTTCATGATTTTATCATAAACTTGTGTTGCGATGAAATTATCACCCTTAAGTTGATACAATTTACCTTCATTACGATAGCATTGTATCAAAAGTTCATCATAATCATTTGTCATACATAGTCGAATCGACTTGTTTAAATTAAATTCAGCAGATCCAAATTTGCGATACGCTATATAATAAGATGCTAAATGCAAGAATGCATAGGCTTGTGCATATGAATCATTTAACAAATAGCCTTGTCTTAATAACTCTTCCGCATTGTCTTTCATACCTTCAAAGTCATTATAAATACATCCATCAAGGCGCAAATAATAACCCGTTAGTTTTTGATTAATATATCTATTCGTCATGATTTTCACCTTCACTTACGTATTTTGAATACGTATTTCTACCACTTCGTTTAGAGTTATACAAAACTGCATCAATTTTTTCGAGTAATCTTTGCGGATTAAAATCTGGCGTCATTTCTTCCACACCAAAACCAATCGAAAGTGTTACCCTGTTCGCACATTTACTTGTTTCATGCTGAATGGCTTTTATACTTAATTGATTTACTGCCTCTTTAATATATGTCTCAACTTCATCTTCACTTGTATTTAAGAAGATACAAAAAAACTCATCTCCACCAATTCGGCACGCTTTTATACAATCAGGAGATAGACTTGCAATACTCCTTATAATATTCGAGATTTCAATTAAGACCTGATCTCCTTTGATATGACCATAAGTGTCATTGTATTCTTTAAAATAATCGACATCTAAAATCGCAAATCCAATCGACTTTAATTTTTGATCATCACTTATGTTCATTAAAAATGTGTTGATGTATCTTCTGTTATATAACTGTGTCATTACATCAACTAATGAATCCGTTCTTAATGAAGCATTATCATCCAATAATTTTTCTTCATGTTTAATAATATTTTGGATTTCAATATGTGCACGAATACCAGCTATTTTCGTTGATTGATTTTCTGTTTCAACGTTTTCATAAGCCTTAATAAAGTTTATATATTGATATTTTAGATTATCCTCATTATGTGTCTTTTCATAATACTCAATTTTAATTTTTTGTATTTGTAACCATTCATTAACATCTTCACTTGAAAATAACTCTTCCATATATTCGACAATTGTTAATACTTCATCAAATGCTTCAACATACATCATAGCTTCAGCCATGTTTATAACACAGTCATATTTAAAATTTTTATTAGCCGGAAATTCTTTAACTGTTGTGAGTAATTTTTGATTTAGTTGAACTGCTTTTTCCTTATCTTTTTGCATTGAGTATAATCTCAAATAACAAATATTCAAAAGAATTGGATATACTTTAGATTCCCAATTGAGTTTCTCAATTTCCGATATATAGAAAGGAACATCATCTACTTTACCAATATGATTCAGTAATTCAACGATATTAGTTAATGTAATTACTTTATTATTCGCATAGTTTTCTTCGCTAGACATATACTTATCATATGTTTCAATACTATATTCTAAAGCAGTTTCATAATCTTGGCATAAGCGGAACAATTCCGCAATATTACCATACGCAAAGAATGCCTTACTCTCTATATTTAAAATTTCTGCAATTCTAATTATTTCTAGATAACAATCTAAACGACTCAACAAATCAAATGTTGTATCATCACTTAATGCTTTTAGTGTATAATATGCAATCAAGTCTACACTTGGTTCCATCGATAAATACTCTCTTGTCTTTTGCATATATTGACTAAGTAGAGTCATGTCATGAGCAACATTTGCGTAATACGAAGCAAGCGAAAGATACGCAAAAGCAATATCATCTTTTGAGTTTTCTTTTAAAGTTAGCGTTAACAGTTCATTACAACTATCAAAACGATCTTCTCTTGAGGAGAAAGAATTATTCGCTATTTTATTTTTTAATTCAATAATTCTATCTCTCACAGTTATCACCCCGAATAGATATACTTTTGTACATATAGAAAAATTATAGCACTTTAAACTCATGTTTACTACAATCTGACTTTTTAAATCTCATGCACAAATAAAAAATAGTTAGTTAGTATAGAAATTATTTTTATTCATCCTTGTTTTATATGAGATCCTCTTCTAACAACGGATTAATTTATTTGATAAAATCAACAATTTTTTGATTTATGTATTCTGCTTTGCTTAGCGGTAACAAATGTGATGCATCTTGTACTACTTCTACTTCGATATTTTTAATTACTAAATTTGCATTATGAATTGCTTTGTTTACTGAGAAAGCAAATTCGTTTTCCCCAAACATCACAAGAACAGGGATTTCAATTTTTCTCAAATGTTTCTTTTTTATCCATTTAGGAAAACTCATATTTGAATTCATATTCATCACAGACAACGTAAACTGTTTAAT
Source organism: Anaerorhabdus sp. (assembly GCF_036637135.1). GTDB lineage: Bacteria > Bacillota_I > Bacilli_A > Erysipelotrichales > Erysipelotrichaceae > Anaerorhabdus. The sequence continues at coordinate 48,798 of NZ_JAVWNC010000009.1, forward strand.
CATTGAATCTGGTAAAGGAACTTCTTTTTTATTTCCCCATCCAATATATTTCTCTATATTTTCTCTTGTTGGCTTGAATCCCATTTTCATAATTTTAAAGAAATATGAATAATGCATTTTAGCAAAAGTTTGTACAGGACTTAATAGAATAAGTTTTTCCAATCTTTCTGGGTAATATCCAGCATAATTTGCAGCAGTCCAGCCACCAATGGACAATCCACAAAGTACAATTCGATCCAACATTAACCTTCTTATTGTTTCATCAAGCCATTGAGCATTATCTTTATTATTCTTGAGTGGCTTCAGAAGAATGCTTTTTGAACACTCGCCTATCAAATCTATTGCATAAACACAATACTCTTTACTCCATACCTCTAAGTTCTTATACCACATTGGTGAACCACAACTTGCTGCATGCAATAAGACCAAAGGTTTATTATTTTCATCACCACAACACAATATATGGCTATTACCATAGGATGTAGTTATATAGGTTTCAACATAATCGCAATTAATAAGAAGAAGCGATTCATCATATGCTTTAAAATATTCTGTTTTGCTTTCAATAGATCTAAAATTCAATCCTTTTTGCATAACATTACCTCTTATTCTTTCATTAATATCAATGCTTATTTCTTATCATATACTATAGATGTTATCTATTTCCCACTTATTATAACAAGAAAACAGTTGCGTTCAACTTCTTTGTAGTATTTAACATCAAATCCATAACTTTATCACCATTCAATTTATCTAAATTACCAGTTGGCTCATCCGCATTTGCCCACCAAAACCTAGTTATTCCATCCTTAGCATATAAATTATTTATTTTGAACGCTTGATCATCAACAGTATAGTAAATATCATTATTCCTTTGATAGAAAACCACTTTCTTATCATCAAAGGTAGTTTCATAGATTGATTCATATCCTTCTATTTTAGGTATATTTGCAAAATTTTCTTTGCTTTTATTAATAATAAAAACATTAATGCATTGTGTTATTCCAAAAAATAATAATAAAACGGTAACAACTATCAATATTTTTTTCATTGTCTTCTCCCTAAAATTTTAAATTGCTTCTTAATTAAAAAATAAACTAACTAGGTGAATATTGTCTACTCATATTAGCAAATCATTAAAGTACTAATGGATATTTAATTATATGAATATTACTTAATTTTACTGTAATTCACATGAATTAATACCAGCATTTTAACTAACTGTCCTCATTATATTGTCGTATAATCACTATAATAAACTCCTATAAAATCTTCTTTTAATAATAACAAATATATTATATAATGTTATTATATTCATGGATATGAAAAGAGGGATATTTTGGAAAAATGTTCAAATTTTGAGTTAGAAATTCTAAAACTTGTATGGTCACTAAAGCAGCCTATTGATTCCGTTAATCTACACAAAGCAATAAGAACAGCATTCGATGAAAACATGACTGAAGCAAAGATCTCCGTCTATATCAACCGAATGATAAAGAAAGAAGTATTAATTCAATCTACCGCAAAGGGAAAATATTGTATATATACCGCTGTTGATAAGGATGAATACCAAAAATTCGTTGTAAATCGCGAAGTGATTAAAAACATGGGTAAGTCTGTTGAAGAATTAGTTGTTGCTCTAATAGGAAAAGAAGCGAATGAGAAATCGTTAGAGGAAGTTGATAAGATGATAAAACTCCTCTCAAAAAAAATATGAATTTCATTTTCTTTAACTTAATTTTTTATAATATTATTAGCTCAATCGTTTATATTGTACTTCACTTTTTTGCAGAAAAACAATTTTGGATTTATCCAAAATACGTAATTATTATGATTAAGTATACTGTACTATTTTTTATAACACCTTTTTGGATTCTATTGTTAGCTACTTATATTTCACTAAATAGTCAAATAAATGTATTTGTATCTGGAATGGAGGATACAAATAATATTTTAATTATGTCAAATTTCTCTCTTAATCAGTTATTTAGTCGTGATTTTTATTGGGTTACCATAATTGTTATTATTATCTGGTTTCTAGGTTTTGTAATAATAGCAATTAAGAAATTGAGAGAAAAAAAGGCGATTCTGCATTTTCTTAAAATACATATGGAGCAAGATGAAAAACTATCAAAGCTATTTAATGAAATATCAGAGCAACTAAGTATCAAAAAGAAAATCAATGTATATCTATGTCCTTACGTGCCTTCGCCATGTCTAATTAAATACAAAGATTACATAATTTTAACACCAACTTTGGGTGAGTCTTCAGATGACACTTATTATTTTTTATTACACGAAGCATTTCATTTTAAAAGTCACGATTTAATCTATTTAAAAGTCATCGAATTCTTGGAGACAATGTTTTGGTTTAATCCATTTATCAACAAACTATATACTCTATATTCCTCATTTGCCGAGATAGTTTGCGATGAAAAAATAGTCTCTTCTAATGAAAATGTAAAGTTGAATTACATGTTAGCTATTAAAAATGCATTAATGCATTCAATCAGAATTAAAAATGAATATCCAACCATGAATTTAATAGATAAAAATCATAGTGAATTAATAAAAAGAATAAATTATATGATGAATTTCAAATATAATTTAAAAACTAAAATTCTGTCTATAATTTTAATGTTATCATTTTTTCTATTTATGCCATTAACTACTTATGCAGGCACCGTAATTTTAAATAAGAGTACCGGATTCGCTATAAATCAAATTCGTGAAACTACATGCGAAATCATCGAAAACGAAATAGAGACAATCGATATAAACTATTTAGATGAAGAACTCTATGTAAACAAGCTCAGTCCAAGTAAATTTATGATTATGCCTAAAGGTTACAACTCAATCGATATTTCTTTATATAAGTTAGAAAAGAACTATCTGTATAATATTAAGTTAACTTCATCTGAAAATCTTTCAGTTAATTTATCATCAAGTTTAAACGCAACATTCAAATTCTTAGTTTGTCGAGAAGGAAGTTCTTCTTGTAAGACCGTTAATTCATCAAATGGGCGTATTAATCAAGATTTAACCGGATTTGATGGATCAAATTATTCAATCTATATTGAGAATACGTATAATTCATCAAACACTATTCGAGGATATATTGAAAACTACACGAAAAAAATGCAATAACTATTTATTGATTTGTTATTATTTAAGTTATTCAATCAACGTATAAAGAGGATAAACCAACGAACCATATTTATCATTAAAATTTCATACAAAAAAAGGAGGAATGAAAATGATTACACCAAACATTATTATATTGATAACTGTGTATTGTTTATTTACGATAACTGCACATAATGTTTATGCTACTAATAGCAATAGGGAAGATACTGATGCTCTGAACTCAAATGGTTTAGATTTCTACTCGAATATATATCATCAGGGGGCTGCATATCTATGAATAAAAAAAAGAAACTATTATTTATTTTTTTTATTGCAATATTTTTAATAAGTTGCAGTGCAAATAACACAATTAAAGATAATGGTAATAAAACTATTAGTCCTGAATTAACTCCAAAACCAGAAGCCATTCCAGAAGGATACAAAACTATCACATTATTTGATGATGAATTTTATTTCTATCTCAAGGATCCATTGCCCGAGAATTTCTTCTGCAAAGCTTCTTCAGGGGTAATCGAGGGAACTTCAACAGGGAGAATTTATATTTATTTCGAGAAGGATAATCAAAGTTTCGGAGTATTAGACTATTGGATTTCTCCTGAAAAGAAAGAATATCTCAATCAATTCTATGAATTAAATGGCTATTATGTAGATTTAAGAACAATCGAATATGACACAGCATTAGATAAAGATATCATACAGGTTTTACTTGAGTATCAAAAAAAATGCGAAGATTGTGTCATCTTTAATTATTAGTAAATTTTCTCACTAAATGCAATTTATAAATATTAATCCCTTTTAGATTAAAAATGAAACATTGAATTTTAGACATGCATTTAATGAGATATTATTCGTTCTCATCACAGAAGCTAAACCTATTTTTGGTTTGGCTTTTCTTCTCACTTTACTCATAAAAGTTTAAAGAGTTTGTTTACTAATTAGATATTTTTATAGAAATCTTCATACCTATCAATAATTTCAATAGTATCTTGATTAATTAAAAATGATAAAATTAATAGATAAAGTAGTAATAAACTAATAATTACAACCATAAAACTGGAAAACAAACTATCAAAAAATAAACTACCTTTATTTACTAACATGCTTTGTAAAATAAAATTACTGATGATTATAGCAAAAATTATTGGATAATGAATTTTAAGAATAAGTTTGAGTTTCTTAACTTTACTTTTATCATCCAATGAATTAAGACCTTTTTCAAAACTACCAAGTTGGACCTTATTTAGGGTAAGAATTTTTAATACATATTTAAATTTCATATTAACTCTCCTCTATTACTTAGTTGATATGGATACGAACTAGTTAATATTTTAGATATTACTAGTTTCTTTTTTGCATTTTAAAGAATAGTCCCTTAAGATGAGTCTAACAAGTAATGGGATTGTAAACAAGCTTCTTGATATTTTTCACATATTATTAAGTTAAATTGATATATACTTAGTGGGTATATATGATTGCGGCACTTGTAAGAAAACACTTGAAATAGTCAGCTCTTCCTTTGCTCTTTGCAAAATTACGGAAAATATCTGAAACTAGATTTACTACTTCAAATGGAAAACATAAATTAGGGATTACGCAACTTTTCTTCTATCCATTAAATTCGATTTAACAAATCACATATAATAAAAAAACGGCTTACTTAATAAGTCGTTTTATATGCAACTGGTGCGGGTGACAGGGGTCGAACCTGCATGCCTCGCGGCGTTAGATCCTAAGTCTAGTGCGTCTGCCAATTTCGCCACACCCGCAGTGCTTTATTATTATAGCAATCACCTATGGAAAAATCAAGATATTTCTACTAATCGTAGATTATTAAGTTAAATTGGACAGTACCTTGTAATGAAAAGAAATATAATGG
>NZ_JAVWNC010000010.1:0-51213 GCF_036637135.1 Anaerorhabdus sp.
CCAATACATTGTATAGATATACCAATTAGCGAATATTTGCTGCTTCCAAGATTTGTGCTTGAAGTAATATTAACGAGTTCCCACCCGTCTAGACCTAATTGGTTTAGTTTGGTTTGAAATTCACCATTTAACATTTCTTTTTCAACTAGTGCAGTAATTACTTTATATTCAAATTTTTCCATCGGTTTCTTACCTTTCCTAAATAAATTCATTGGTTTACCAAAAAATAATTTTTAGAGCAAATCCAACAATTGCAATTCCAACAACCCCGACAACAATTAATATTACAAGTGGGAGCCAAACAACAACTGAAAGAATCCAAAATGGTAAAGATAGCGCAATACCTAGAATAGATATAATTAAACCAAATAACCAAAATAACATGGGGATACCTCATTTCTTCTTCATGATTTAAGTTTAATGGTTTGGTAGGTTGCATACTACATATAGCGCTTTACATGGTAGAAACTTTTGGTTGCATTCCAGGTTAAATGGGTTCAAAATAGTGAAACATGATATAATAGAACGCGGTGATAAAATGTTAAAAACAAGTAAACGGATACAAAAAGAAATGATGAAAAAGAAGAATAGTAAGTATTTTTATATCTTATTAGTCTTATTCATAGGATTTGTGCTTTATGAAGATAGTCTTCAATTGAATACATTAGAATCTAGCCAAGTAGTACTTACGAAATGTGTTGATGGTGATACTGCTCACTTTGAAATTAATGGTATTGATGAGACAGTTCGCTTCTTAGCTATTGATACACCAGAACTTGAAGTGAAGGGTAAAAGCCCAGAACCGTATGCAAATGAAGCGGCCAATTATACATGCAAAGCATTAAAAGAAGCGACATCAATTAAATTAGAATATGAAGAAGAAAAATACGATAAATATGATCGCCGACTTGCATGGGTATTTGTCGATGATGAGTTACTACAAGAAAAGATAGTTGAAGAAGGATTTGCCAAGGTTCGGTATTTGTATGATGATTATAAATATACAAAAGTTGTTGAAGATGCAGAGAAAATAGCACAACAAGAGAAAAAAGGTGTTTGGAGTATTGAGAACATCAATAAATAAGATGCAAAAAGTAGGAGGGGAATTATGGAAAAGGTTGGCTTGATTTTAGAAGGTGGGGGAATGCGAGGTATTTTTACGACTGGCGTTCTTGATTGTTTTCTTGATCATGGAATAGAATTTCCAGAAGTTATTGGTGTATCTGCAGGTGCATGTCATGCATGCAGTTTTGTATCAAAACAAAGAGGAAGAGCTAAATCAATAAGTATAGATTATATTGATGATAAACGTTATTGTAGTATTTATAGCTTAGTAACTACAGGCGATATGTTTGGTACTAAGTTTGTTTATGATGAAATACCAAATATCTTGAATCCATTTGATCATGATACTTATAATAAAAGTAATACGAAGGTTTATGCAGTAGTAACTAACTTAGTGACTGGCGAACCAGAATATCATCATTTGGATGATATGGAATATAAAATTAATAACCTAAGAGCTTCTGCTTCATTACCATTTGTATCAAGAGTTGTTAAAATCGAGGGTAAAGACTATCTTGATGGGGGTTTAACAGATTCAATTCCTGTTAAGAAAATTGAAGAAGATGGTTATTTGAGAAATGTAATTGTCTTAACTCAGCCACGAGGATATCGAAAAACTGAGAATAAAATGGCTCCATTAGCAAAAATAATGTATGCAAAATATCCGAAGTTAAGTAACGTTATGAAAAATAGGCATATTCGCTATAATGAAACTGTTGAGTATATTGAACAACAAGAAGATAAAGGCAATATTTTCGTAATTCAACCATCAGAAAAACTAATTATTGGAAGAATAGAAAAAGACAAAGAAAAACTTCAGGTAGTTTATGATGCTGGATATCAATGTGCTCAAAACAAAATTGAAGAATTAAAGAAGTTCATGGCAAATAAGTAGAGATGTCTAATCTAGACATTTCTTTTTTTTGAGTTAAACTTAAATCACGAGGATAAATTATGGCAAGCGAAAAGAAACGAATTCTATTTTTATTTCATATTTTATCAATGCAAAACGGATACGTTCGTTCTTTTGAACTTGCAGAACATGCGGGTGTTACTGAAAGAACAATTAAAAATGATATAAAAGAGTTAAGGGATTTTAGTAGGGCGTCAGGTGCTGAACTTCATGCGCAAAAAGGAAAAGGTTATTACTTAGAAGTAATTGATAATGAGATATACAAACAAGTAAAAAAACAAATGACAATACAATTCATGTATAAAAATAATGACAATCTTATACAACAATCAAGGACAAATGATATTTTAAGAAGAATTGTGGTTGAAACAGAGTACTTAACAATTGATGATATAGCAGATGAATTATACTTAACCAAAAGTTCAATTAAAGAAGAAATGCACGAAGTGAATGAGATATTAAAGTCATTTAATATGGCATTTCGAAGAAAGAATGAACCAGGTTATTTAATTAAGGGAAATGAATTTCACAGAAGAATGTTAATGCTTTCTTTATTTGAAGTGCATTATCATGAAGCTATTCCAATTTATAAAAGTAATGATTTTACATCGAATTTCTACAGAGAAGATCAAGAACGATATGATATACGACATATATTCTTGCAAGTATTAAGAGAAGAAAGAAGCTATATAACTGATGAAAATGGACTAAGTAGATATTTGTGTCTTATGAGTTCACGGTATAACGATGGATGTAAGATAGAGTTTAAGAAGGAAGATTTAATATGGATTCAATCATTTCGACAATATAAAGTCGCGAGAAAAGTAATTGATTGCTTAAAAGCAAAATTCAAAGACTTTGATGTTGATGAAAATGAAATTACTGCACTGGCGTTGATTTTCTTATATTACGATAATATCCCTAAAGAGGTTAATCTAAAAAAAGAGTATAAGATTGTTTACGATGAAGCATTAGATTACATAAATGATTTCATAGAGTTGATAAAAGATGAATATGCAATTGATATTCAACAAATAAATGATTATCAAAGAATTCTAGTCTCAGCGACAATTCCTTTGATTATCCAAAAAAGATTCAAGTCTACTGCATATATGATTTATAACTTTAATACATTTGATCGACATATTAAAAACAGTATATTTAGTATTAATTTGGGATTAGATTATGCAAATCTATTTCACAAAAGATTTAAAATGAATTTATCATTAACCAATATGTTTAATATTTCAAACTCAATTCGAGTCATTCTTTCTAAGATTAATTTTACATTTAAACCACTAAGAGCAATGGTAACAACGCAAAGTGGATTTGAAGCATCGTATTATTTAAGAGATATAATTAAAGGGCGTTTTAAGCGTTATTTTGAAAAGTTAGATGTCTATGAATTTTATGATATGCGCAGAATCAACAAGGAAGAGTATGATTACGTTATACTGAGTCTACCTTATTTCACCTATAAATATGATTGGCCATGTCTAGTTATCAATGATATACCAACACAACAACAATTAAATGATATTTACAATCAAGTAGTATTAAAAGGAGTTCAATTAAACAAAATAACGGATGAAATGAATTTGAATAGGATATGTATTTATCATGATTTTGAATTTGATAATGCAGAATCTTTTATTAAATTAATTAGTTTTAAAATAGCTAATTCTTCAGATTCAATTGAACTTATAGAAAAGGAATTAAGAGAATTACAAGATATATGTTGTTATAGAAAAATGTGTATTTTATTTGTTAAAGAAAAATACACAAGTAATCAAATGTTTGATTTATATCATTTGAAACAGCCAAAAATGTGGAAGTGCAAAGAAATAACAGACATTATTGTCGTTAGTATAGACTTTAAATTTAATTTAGAAATTGTTCGATTTGTTAATGACTTACTGTATGAAATATTTAATAACACGGAGTTAGCTGGATTGATCATTGATAAGAGCAGTAAAGAAACATTAATTGAAATCGTGAGAGAGAGTCTAAAAGCGCTACCAATTTCACTTGACTAAGGGAAAATTATGATGATTTCCCTTTTTTTATGAAAAAATCCATATAGTTAATGAGAATAGGTGAAGCTATAGTATGTGTATAAATGAAAACGCTAACAAGAAAAGGGGGGTGAAACTAATGTTGAAGATTTTCTTAGCATCACATGGTTGTATGGCGAGTGGAGTAAAGAGTTCACTGGATGTTCTACTGGGTGCATCTAAAAATGTTACGGTTTTTGATGCTTATGTAAATCAAGACACAGTACAAGAACACCTTGATACTTTCTATGAAGGAATTCAAGATGATGACGAAGTTCTACTGTTGTCTGATTTATATGGAGGAAGTGTTAATCAAGTCATGTTTATGTATCTGGAAAAGCCAAACACACGATTAGTTGCAGGAATTAACTTGGCATTGGTACTGGAAGTTGTGAACAAAGAAACACTAAGCAATGAAGAGTTGGATGAGATTGTTGAAATGAGTCGTCAAGTGTTGGTGGTTGTAAAACAAGATGAAATTGAAGAACAAGGTGATTTCTTCTAGGAAAGAGGATTTAAATTATGATTAAAATGATTAGATTAGATGAAAGAATGATTCATGGACAAGTTGCGATTAAATGGTCAAGACACATAGGGGTTGATCGAATTATTGTAGCAAATGATGATGCAGCAGCAAATCCAATTATCCAAAAATCTTTGATGATGGCAGCGCCAACAACTGCAAAAGTCGCAATTAAAAGTGTTGTGGATTCGATTACTTTATTAAAGGATCCACGCGCAAATGATTTAAAGATTTTAGTGATTGTAAGTAATCCAGAAGATTTGTTGAAGGTATTAGAAGAAGTTAATAATGTACCTTTAATCAATATTGGTAATTATGGAAGAATTGCTAAAAAACAAGGTGAAGCATTAAGAAAAACATACGGCTCAAATTTATATGCTTATGATTTTGAAGTAGAAGTGTTCAAGAAAATATTAAGTTATAAAATTGATACAGTTTATCAAACAACACCAGAAGATTCACCAGAAAAGTTAGAAAAAGTGTTAGCACTATAGCGTTAATTCATAAAAAAGAGGAGGAATGAATTATGGTATCAGCAGCATTTCAAATTTCTTTAGCATACTATATTATTGCGGTTTTAGATCCGTATATAGTATCTTGGCAATGTCTAAATAGACCAATCGTAGTTGCACCATTAGCAGGTTTAATTTTAGGTGATTTTAATACAGGTATTATTATGGGAGCTGCATTAGAATCAGTATTTATGGGTATTTCAGCAATTGGTGGATCGATTCCAGCGGATGCGACAACATCAAGTATTATTGCGGTTGCATTCACAATTTTAACAGGTGCAAATGTAGAAGCTGGATTAGCATTAGCATTACCGATTGGTACAGTAATGGCATCACTTGTCAACTTATTAACACCATTATTTGCATCAGTAGCAGCATATTGGGAAAAATTAGCTCTTGAATGCAAACCAAAGAAATTCTTAATTCAAAATTTATTGTTCTCATGTTTAACTTCACCATTAATTAATGCAGTGATTCTATTTGTAGCAGTTGCATATGGTGTGGAAGGATTAAGTGGGTTCTTATTATCTCTACCAGCATGGGTAATGACTGGATTGGGAGCAGCAAGTGGAATGATGTTGGCAGTAGGATTTGCAATCTTAACATCAATGATTTGGAACAAAGAAGTTGGTTGTTTCTTCTTCCTTGGATATGTATTTGTAAAATATTTAGCACTAGACACATTAGCAATCGCAATTATTGGTATAGTTATCGCAATTACGATGTTCTTTGGTGAAAAACGTACAATTGATTTAAAAAATTCATTAACAAATAACACAACGAATCAAGCAAATAATGAGGAGGACTTCTTCTAATGGAAAAGAAAATATTAAGCGCAGAGGAAAAGAAAGTACTTCGATCAATGTTCTTCCGTTCGCATCTTGTATTCTTATCATTCAATATGGTTAAAATGGAAGCAAATGGATTTACTGCAACAATGTCACCAGCTATTGAATCAATTTATAAAGATGATATGGAAGGTAAGAAAGAAGCTTATCTACGTCATCAAAACTTCTTTAATACACATGCAGTACCATTCTCATTTATTGCAGGTCTAGCTTATGCAATGGAAAAAGAACATAAAGAAAAGAATTCTATTGATGGACAAACAATCGACAGTATTAAAGCAGCATTGATGGGTCCAACAGCAGGTATGTTTGATAGTTTATTCTTCAATTGTTTGCGAATCATTGCAGCAGGTATTGGTATTGGGTTATGTGCACAAGGTAATATTTTAGGAACATTAATCTTTATCTTACTTTATGGAGTATCACAATCCGTTTTCAAATATTTCTTTGTTAATTGGGGATATACATATGGAACGACATTCATCGATTCTGTATTCTCTTCAGGATTAATGGGTGCACTTACGAAATCAGCATCAGTTCTTGGATTAATGATGGTGGGTGCGATGACAGCTCAAATGGTGAATGTTCCTTTAAACTGGACATTAAATGTGGGACAAACATCAGTGGTTGTTGCGGATGTAATTAACTCTATTTTCCCAGGATTACTTGGTGTCTTGTTGTTATTCTTATTAGTTAGTTTAATTAAGAAAGGTGCTCGACCAACTCAACTTATTATTGGAATATTCGTACTTGCACTATTGGGTGCTTTGATCGGAATATTTTAACTTAAAGCTACGGTTGCGTAGCTTTTTGTACTTGGAGGTAATATGAAAGATTTAATGATGCATTATGGTGTAACACTTGGAATTAGGTATACAAAGAAACAAAAGGATTTTTTTGTAAACCAACTTAAAGAAGAATTAAACAAGAATAGAATTGAATATCAAATTAAAACAAAAAAAGTATTAGGTAAAAGTATAAATAATATTTTAATAGGAAATATGCGTGATGCTGAAACAGTACTCGTGTGTGCTTATGATACACCCCGTCATTCTTGGAATCCAAAAACAAAATATTATCCTTTTAACGAAAAGAAAAACACAAAGCAAATCACGATTGATTTAATTCTTAAAACTTGTTTAGTGGTACTACTTTTACTCTTATCTTATTTACTTTATTTATTTGTTTTGGTGGAGTATTTCAGTTCGTCTATTTCAATTGTAATACTATTATCTTGTGTAATTATGTCTTTCGTTCTTGTTAAAGATAAGGCTAACAAAGTAAACTTTAATTTAAATAGCGCATCGCTTGCGTTAATTATGTCAATGATTGAGTATATAAAACACTATAATATTGCGATAGCGTTTGTTGATGAGGGTACTGAATCAATCGATGGCTTCAAATTTTTAAAAGAGACAATAAATGAGGCAAAGAAAATAATTATTTTAGATTGCTTGGCAAGTGGTGAACAATTGGTTTGTGCACATAGAAAAGGTGTGGATTGTTCGACTTTGTTGAATGGTGATTTAGATTTCATTGATAAAGTATATTCGGATGATACAAATAACCGCTTAGGGTTATTCAAAAATAGTATTCTTCTTTGTTCGGGTGAAATCGTAGATAAACAATTCATTTCGATGAATACTAAATCGAAAAAAGATATAAATGTTGATATGGAAAGATTAAGTAGAATTAGAACAGAGTTAATAAAGTTTGTAGGAGGTAAAAATGAAACTATTATTTCAAAGTGATGATTATGGATTTACAGATGCGATTACAGACGGCATCTTAAAAGGTATTAAAGAAGGAATTATAAGGAACACGGGATTATTTGTTAATATGCCTAGTAGTAAAAGGGCAGCTGAATTAATAAAAAATATCGAAGGAATTAGTGTAGGTATTGATATCAACTTTGTAGCGGGATATCCTGTTACAAAAGATCCAAACATGTTAACAACATTAATTAGAGAAGATGGTCATTTTATTTCTTCGGTTGAACAAATGAAAAAATTATCGAAACCAATTGATCAAAAAAATATTCTTCAAATGTTTGATGAAGATCCATATGATTATGAAGAAGTGTTAAATGAAACAGAAGCACAAGTTTTAAAATTCATTGAATTAATGGGAAGGAAACCAGCTTATATTCATCCTCATTCATTAGTTACTAAAAATACTGCGAATGCATTGATGAAAATTGCGGAGAAGTATGATATAGTTTTTTCAGGAAAAGCGATGCGCAATGATAAAATACACATGGTTCCTTGTGATTGGACGCCAAAGCCATTTTCAATTGAAAAACAATTTGAAACCAATGTTGAAGATAATTTATATAACGCATTAACCAATTGTTTGAATCATGAATATGCTTATTTCATATGCCATTGTGGTTATGTGGATAGTGATTTGTTGTCAGAATCAACTTATACAATCATCAGATGTAAAGATTTAGCAGCGGCAACATCTGATAAAATAAAAAATTTCATTAGAGATAATGAAATTGAATTAATCAACTATAATAAAATAAAGGAGATTTTAGGATGATTATTAAATCGAGTCGTATTTATTCAAGTAATGGTATTGTGGACGGATATATTTATATTGAGAATGGTAAGATATCCAACATTTCAGATGTATGTAATGGAGTTGTAGATAAAGATTATGGAAGTTTTCGTATAATTCCAGGCATTATTGATACGCATAACCACGGAACTATGGGTTATGGGTTAATGGCTGATAATGAAAATAGAGAAAAAATTGTAAGAGGCTATTTGAAGGGAGTTGCATCACAAGGTGTTACTGCATGCTTGCCGACTTCAACATTTGCATTGTTTGAAACAATTGCGGATGTAGCAAAAACTAAAATAGATGGAGCTAAACCAATAGGTATTCATTCTGAAGGACCTTACCTTAATCGAGTAGGTGAAAAAGGAATTGATACAGGGCACCCCAATATTGATTTAAAACATTGTCAAGATATGGTGGATAAAGCACAAGGTATGCTTAAACTTGTAGCAATTGCACCAGAATTACCAAACGCTAAAGAAGCTATAGAATTATTTAATAAGAATGGCGTACGTTGTGCTTTTGCACATAGTAATGCAATGTTTGATGAAACTATGGAATCATTCAAATGGGGAATTACGGTTACGACTCATACTGCAAATGTAATGGCTGGAATTCACCATCGTAATATGGGTGGTTTAGGTGCATGTTTATTAAATGATGATGTATATAATGAATTAATTGCGGATGGCCTCCATGTATCAAACGAAATGATGGAAATCATGTTAAGAGTAAAGAAAAATGCGTATGACAAAGTGTTGCTGGTATCTGATAATGTGCCGATGTCAGGAGCACCAATCGGACGTTATATTTTGGAAGGTATGTTTGAAGTAAATATTGATGATGATGGATATTGCTTAACTGATACAGGTAGATTATGTGGTTCAACACTTCCAGTAATTCGTGGTATTGAGAATTTGGTAACCAATATGAATATTCCGTTAGAAGATGCAATTAAAATGTCTTCAAAGAATCCTGCAATGGTATATGGTGCAGTGAACAAAGGAGAACTCTCGATTGGAAAAGATGCAGACTTCGTTGTAATTGATAATGATTTCAATGTTAAATACACTTATAGTGAAGGAGTATGTGTCTATGATTATGTTCAAGATAAAAACTTATTTTATGATGATTTCATGGAGAAATGCTTCCTAGTATGATGATTTTAGCCTCGGATTATGATGGGACACTAAAAATCAACAATGTTATAAGTGATAGTGATCGACAAGCTATTGAGCAATTTAGAAGTCAGGGTAATAAATTTGGTATTGTAACGGGTAGATCTATTGGGATGATACGAAATGAATTAAAGTTGATGCAGCTTAATTATGATTTTATTATTGGCGGTAATGGTGCAGTTATCGCGGATGAAAATGGACAGGTTATTCGCCAAAACAATATTGAATTAGAAGATGCTATGCAATTAATTAACTATGTTTGTCATGATAAAAACAATATGATTGGAGTTAGTAATGGTGTTGAGTTCGGTAATATTCAAGATGGATGTATTAACGAAGAACATAATACGAATGACTTGATTGAAACTGAGATGGTTAATGGATATGACATAATTTGCTCAAACAAGATTAATTCATTTTATTTTAAAGCGGAGACATTATATAAAACAAAACAGATGTATGAAGTATGCAAAGAAATGTTAAAAGGAAGAGTAAATTTTCATTTTAACAATGGAATAATTGATGCTACTGCATATGATATTGACAAGAAAACAGGAGTCTTAAAATTAAAAGAATTATTTGATGGAGACATCCATGTTATTGGAGATGGGTATAATGATTTGCCAATGATTGAATACTTTGGTGGCTATACACTAACACACGCTGATGAGGTGATTAAAGAAAAAGCATCGCAAGTATTTGATAATATTGCACAGTGTATTCAGACAATACAAATAAATAAAAAATAGAGATATGTCTCTATTTTTTTCGTAGAAGTAAATGAATATCTTCAACCATATTTTGATTGAATTGAGGATACTCAGTCTTAAATTCGTTAATGTAATTATTCATTTCTGCATAATATTTAGGATCGTGGCAATCAAGTCCATAGACACAAGTGTTGTTATATTTTTCTACAATTGCAAGGCTATTCTTATTTGGGTAAAAGAAGGAAGTACCATCAATGAAATTGTGTTTACCATAAGAGATTCCTTTTAAATTGATTTCAATAGGCATATTATGTTCTTTTGCCGTTTTGCATATACGCTCGATAGCCATTGTACATGCTGGACTCCATGAGTCTCTTGCTAACATAAAATAAGATGGGTGAGCAACATAACTAAAATAACCACTTTTAATTCCTTGGCAAACTAAATCAGAATAAGTAACTAACTCATCATCAGTAGCACTTTCACAAAAATCAGTTCCACATTGACTAGGGTAGTGTTGTCCAAGAATCAAATAATCCACTTTTGCTAAAAGTTCTTTATAATAATCATCAAATTCAGGGAAGTACTCACATTCAAATCCAGATAGTATTGTGATTTGATTCTTGTATTTCTCTTTTAATGAAGCAATTGAATCTAAATATTCGTTCATCTCATCGTAAGTCATTCGATCGTGATCAGGAATACGATTTCTAAAAGGAACATGGTCACTGAAACCTAAAAAGTGAAGACCACATTTAATAGCGGCTTGCACATATTCTTCATCGGTTCCAACTGCATGATGGCATCTTATGGTGTGACTGTGGATATTAAAGTTTTGCATATCTTCTTCCTCCATTATATCTAGCATAATATTAACATGAATAATTCAATAAAAAAATAAATAATGATTGAATAAACTATTCATCTAGTGATAAACTATATCTAATAATTTTTTTTTGAAAGGGGGATCAAAATGGAGAAAATTAACAAGATTACTGATGGCGTTATTTGGAAGCAAATTTTGATTTTTTTCTTTCCAATTCTATTAGGTTCATTCTTTCAACAATTATATAATACGGTGGATGCAATTATCGTAGGACAATATGTAGGAGCCAATGCATTAGCTGCTGTTGGTGGGTCTAGTGCACAAATAATCAACTGCTTAGTTGGTTTTTTCTTGGGGATGTCTTCAGGTGCAAGTATTATTATTTCAAGATATTATGGTGCAAAAAATAGAGAGATGACTTCTAAAGCAGTACACACTGCAATAGCGCTTGCCATTGCATTTGGTATACTTCTCATGTTCCTTGGTTATTTCTTTGCACCAACTGCCCTTAAGATGATGGGAGAGCCTATAGAAATATTTACGTTATCCTTGGATTACATTCGTATTTATTTCTTTGGATCAGTTTTTTCATTAACTTATAATATTGGTGCTAGCATTTTAAATGCAATTGGCGATTCTAAGAAACCTTTGTATTTCTTGATTTGTTCAACATTTGTGAATGTTGTTCTCGATATTCTGTTTGTTAGAGGATTTAATATGGGGGTTCAAGGTGTTGCGATAGCGACAATAACTTCTCAACTATGCAGTGCATGTTTGGTGTTATTCTCATTATCAAGAACAAAAGATATGCATCATTTTGATTTTAGAAAACTTAGATTTGATATGGATATATTAAGAAAAATTGTGTATATTGGTTTTCCAGCAGGAGTTCAATCCATGATGTATTCAATTTCTAATATCTTTATTCAAACGAGTATTAATTCCTTTGGAACGACAACCATCGCGGCATATACTGCGTATGGAAAAATTGATGGGTTATTCTGGATGATGATGAATGCATTTGGTATATCAGCGATGACTTTTGCGGCACAAAACTTTGGAGCTCATAAAATTGATCGAGTTAAGAAGTGTGTTAAAACATGTTTAATTATGGCATCAGTAGCGACCATCATTATGAGTGGATTATTGTATTTCTCTGCAGAATCATTCTATAGATTATTTACACAAAGCGATGAAGTTATCGTTATTGGATTAAGAATGTTGAGATTTTTAACGCCTATGTATATTACATGGGTAGGTATCGAAATATTATCAAGTGTTATTCGTGCTTCTGGAGATTCACTTGGACCATTAATTATTAGTGCAATTGGAATTTGTTTAGTTAGGGTATTGTGGGTATTCTTTGTAGTACCAAACTACCATGATATCATTGTCTTGATTGGATGTTATCCAGTGACGTGGGTCATTTGCACAATTGCATTTGCGATATATTATCGAAGAAAACAACTGAAGTGGTATTAAAGCCACTTTTTATTTTGTATAATAAATAGAGTGAGGTACAACTATGGAAATCGCAAAGTTTGGAGTTGAAGACTGGTTAAATGTATGGGAGAATGATGCAATTTATGATATTGCCGGTAGTTCAATTGCATCAATGACATTAGAAGAAATTCTTGAATTTATTCATATGGATAAAGACGGGTTCATGAAAATGTGTTTCGATAAAAAAATGAATTATGGTTGGATTGAAGGTTCACCAGAATTCAAGGAAGAAGTATGTAAGTTGTATGATGATGTAAAACCTGAACAAGTTTTACAAACAAATGGTGCAACAGGTGCTAATTTTATTGCGTTGTATGGTCTAATTAATCGTGGAGATCATGTTGTTTCTATGTATCCTACTTATCAACAATTAATTGATATTCCTAAGTCTTTTGGCGCGGATGTCGACTTATGGCAAATTCATGAAGAGGATAATTGGTTACCAAGTATTGATGAGTTAAAAAGTTTGGTACGCTCTAATACAAAAATGATTTGCATCAATAATGCGAACAATCCTACAGGTAGTATTATGGATGAGAATTACTTAACTCAAGTGGTAGAAATTGCGAAATCAATTGATGCATACATTTTATGCGATGAGGTTTATAAACCGTTATGTGATGATATAAAAGTACCATCAATCGTGGATTTATATGATAAAGGTATTGCGACCAATAGTTTATCAAAGACATATTCTGTTCCAGGAGTTCGAGTTGGATGGGTAGTATCAAATCTTGAAGTAGCAAATATTTATCGCAAAATCCGTGACTACACAATGATTTGTGCAGGAGTATTGGATGATGTGATTGCGACATTGGTGCTAAAAAATAAAAATTTGATTCTTGAACGTAATCGCAAGATTGTGGAGGAGAATTTGGAGATAGTTAAAGAATGGCTAAAGACTGAACCGAGAGTTACACTTAATTTACCGAAAAATGTATCTACTTCATTTATCAAAATAGAAGTTGAAATGGATACTGAGGAATTTTGCATTGCCTTATTAAAAGAAAAAGGAGTACTCTTAGTCCCGGGAAATCGATTTGATATGCCAGGGTATGCACGATTGGGTTATTGTGCACGGAAAGAAATACTCATAAAAGGACTTGAAGAATTATCTGCCTTTCTAAGAAAATTTGACTAAAAAAACATCTAATAGATGTTTTTTTACATAAATGATTGAATGAAATTCTTAACGACGTCAAATCCGCCAATTAATGTACCGAATGTACTAAATAAATTTGCGAATACAACAACTAATAAGATATGAGTGACACGGTTCTTATAAAATCCTTTAACGGAATTTACATCATCAAGAATATTTTCGAAGTCTTTTACTTTTGGTTTTTTGACGAAGGCTTCTACTAAACCTGCAAACCAACCGGCTGCAAGTAAAGGATTAAGCGATGTAATAGGGGCTGCAATAAACGCAGTAACTATTGCGAGTGGATGACCCCATGCTAGCAATACGCCAATTGCTGATAAACTACCATTCCACAAAATCCAGTTTTTTATTTGATCTAGTCCAAGCTCGGTATTTACACTGAACATTGAAATAATCATTACAATAATAAGGATAGGGACAATCCATCCGATAATTTTAGAAGAAGACTTTTTTTCGGGGATACTTTCCAACTCCTTGATATCATAATCTTTATAGATTTCTTCTTTTATACCCGGGATATGTGCGGCTCCTAAAACGGCAACAATTTTTTTACCAGGAGCATTTTTTATTTTATATGCCAGTACTTGATCGCGTTCATGGATGAGTACATCGGCAACAACAGGGAATTCTTTTGAAACTTCTTTCAATGCAACATCCAGTACTTCCGATTGTTTTAAACTTTCGATATCTTCACTACTAATATCTTCATCGTCAAAAATAGACATAATTAATGAAGATATGAGTTTAAATTTTTGAATGAAACTATGTTTTCTGTAGATACGTTTAAACGTAGTTTGAATATTGCGGTCAACTAAAACAAGTTCAGCACCAATTTCTTTAGCACTTTCTATGCCTTGGATCATTTCTTGTCCTGCTTGGACATCCATCTTTTTAGCTATTCTTCTTTGATAGGAAGATAAAATTAGGTTTGCAAGCATATAACCAGTCTTTTTTTCCTTAATTACATTGATAATATCAGTATCTTCCCATCGTTTTGGGTTATTAAAAGCAGCATATCTTTCATCATCTAATTCAATGCAAATACTGTCAGGATGTATCTCATCAATGCATTCTTTAACTTCTTGACGACTAGTATGAGAAACGTGAGCAGTACCTATTAAGTATATTTCTTTATCATTAACTTCTAATTTTGTGATGTTTTGATTCATAATATTCCTCTATTTCTAACCAACATATTATAGCATATTGGAAAATAATGGGAATATATGGGATATTTTTAAGTTTTCAATGATAAGTTTGGTATGGTATAATATCATGAGCAAAGGGAGGCGAAAAAGTGATTAATTTTAACCTTGGCTTAACATTTGAATCTCTAAAAACGATTTTTCGCATGGTGCTTGATATTTTCATCATGTGGATGTTGTTATATTATGCAATAAAGATTGTAAGAACAAACTCACGTACAATACAAATATTTAAGGGGATAGCCCTTATTTTAGTGGTGAACGGAGTTGCGAAATTCTTAGGATTGGATACTGTTATTTGGTTATCTGATCAATTCCTTAACTGGGGGTTCCTAGCAATTATAGTTGTATTTCAACCAGAAATTCGTTCTGTATTAGAGAAATTAGGAAAGAGTAATGTCTTTTCACGTATATCAACATTAACAGGAAATGAAAAAGAAAAGCTTGTAGATGAGTTAGTTACTGCAACAATGCTTTTGTCGCGGGATCAAACTGGTGCATTAATAAGTTTGGAACAAGGTCATTCTTTGACTGATTTTATCAAAACAGGTACACCAATTAATTCAGTAGTAACTGCAGAGTTATTAACATCAATCTTTGTAACATCGACACCACTACACGATGGTGCTGTAATTATTCAAGGAGACCGCATTGCGTGTGCAAGTGCTTATTTTCCTCCAACTAATTTAGATTTACCTTCACGTTATGGTGCAAGACATAGAGCTGCAATAGGTATTAGTGAAATAACAGATGCAGTTACAATTGTTGTATCAGAAGAAACAGGTGCTGTATCTGTTACTGAAGGTGGAAAGATTTTAACTGTTAATCGTAAACAATTGAGAGAATATTTATTCCGCGTTATTTGTGGTGAGGAAACAGAAGTTAAGAATGTTAAACAAGCACCTCAACGTCAAATTATTATTGAAAAGGAAGCTCCTCAAGATATTCCTGCTCAAGAATACATCGTTGAAGAAAAAGTTAAACAAGAACCTCAACAAGATGCAAAACGAGATAGTAAGTTTGATACAGCAATCTTAAGCAAACTTGCAATTAAACGTCAAGAAAACTTGGAAGAAGTTGATGATAGTGAACCAGTTGGGGAAGAAACACCAATTGAAGAAATTGAAATTCACGCTCCAGTAATCGAAGAAATCGTGGTAGAAGAAGAACCAGTTGTTTCTCATCCAGTAGAAAAAACAAAAGAAAAGAAGAGATTTGGCTTCTTTAAATCAAAGAAAAAAGAAGTAAAAGAAACTGCTGAAGATCGCGAAGCTCAAAAATATCAAGCATTAGATGAAGAAGAAGCAAGTATTAAACTTCCAAAGAAGAAAGATAGACCTACTCCTTCATATCCAATGCATGGAGAATTTGAAAATCAAGATAACTTCATGAAACCAAGTCAAGAAACTGTTGTTGAAGATGTTGTAATGCCAGTTATTGATCATGATGAATTTGAACAAATTATTAAGAAAGAAATGGATAATGCAGCAGCAATACACAATTCAACAAAGATTAAAGTTGATACTGATAATACAGGGTCAAACTTCCATGCGTCTAAAAATGTTCGTGCAATGGGAGAAAATGCAACAGTGACTAAGACTGAAATACCTTCAAAAGGACATACAAATGAAATGACTGGTGAAGAGATCAGACAAGCACGTTTAGAAGCAATTAAGTCTGGTAAAACTTGGAGTCAACAAAAGATTCAACCGGTTGCAGAACCAGTAAGTGATAAGATGACTCATCCAATTCACGATACAAACTTAGAAGAAATTATTAAACCAATTGAACAACCTAAGAAGACTGACAGTCGTCCAAAGTTTACAATGGATTTCAATGATAAGAGTGAAACTGCAAATATTGATGGACTAACAGGTGAAATTAAAAAGATTAACCTTGCAGAGCAACATGCAACTACACAACATAAGAATATTGAAGATTTAATTCAAATCGATGATAATCTTGAAGATCAATTTGCAATGCTGGATACGATGAGTATTCAAAAGCCGAAAGTAACAGAAGTTCTTGATATCAAACCGGCAAATAAACAAGCTGGAGGTGGCAAGTAATGACAAACAATAAGAATAAAAAAATCAAGGATAATAACCCTGATAGCAAGCTGGAGTTAGCAAACAAAATTGCAAAACAAAGTAAAAAAGTAGTTAATACGTATGCTCACTTTGAAGATTCATTGTTTAGAATTATTAGAAGTTTTAGTTCATGGATTGATAATGTATTATTCAATCAAAGATTTAGTGTAATTGTTTCACTTGGTTTAGCTATACTACTTTATATTACAGTTAATTTTAATTCTCAAAATTCAATTTTCGGTAATCCATTAGTCAATGCGAAACCAATTAACAACGTACCAATTGTGGCACGTTACAACACAGATACATTTGAAATATCAGGGTTACCTGCCACTGCGAATATTACGATTATTGGTGAAGGTTCAAATGTAAATGCTGCAGCGAATCAAAAGGGTACGATTATTGCCAATCTAGAGGGGTTAACAGAAGGATTACATACTGTTAAACTTCAAGCAGAAGGTTATGGTGATAATGTACAAGTCAAAATAGATCCAACAGATGTTGTCGTTACATTAAAGAAGAAGAGTACAGGGCAGTTTGATATTGGTTATGACTTTATTAATCAAGACAAGATGAATAGTATTTATAGTTTAGGCACGCCTGAATTTGAATACTCTAAAGTTAATGTACGCGCATCAAAAGATACATTAGATAGTATTGCGTTTATTAAAGCCTTAATCGATGTTACGGGTGTTGAGAGTGACTTTGAACAAGAAGCTACACTTGTTGCATATGATAAAAAAGGTGTTCCAGTAAATGCGGATATTGTACCAAATACAGTAAAAGTAAAAGTACCAGTAACATCACCGAATAAAACAGTACCAATTATTGTTGAAACTGTAGGTGATGTACCAAATGGTAAAGCAATACAAAGTATTACGATGGATCATGAATCAGTAACGATTTATGCATCTGAGTCAGTATTGAGTAAGATTAATGAAGTTGGAGTTACTCTTGATGCTTCAACATTAACGAAAGACTCAAGTGTACTTAGACCAATTACCCTTCCAACAGGAGTTAAATCATCAAGTGTAAATCAAATTACTATGGATGTTAAACTTGGCGATGGAGTAACTAAGGTAATACCTAATGTACCTATTTATCATAAGAATACTAAATACAAATTCACAGTATTAAATGATCAAGCTTATGTTGATGTTATGATTTTCGGAACACAAGAAAACATTGATAAAGTTAATGCTGATGATATTATGGTTTACTTTGATATGTCTGGGGCTACACCTGGTAATCAAGAATTTAAATTATCAGTTGAGCAACCAGTTGGATCACTTGTTAAATATTCTGTAGCGCAACCGACGTTATCAGTCACGGTATTAGGCGAAGCAGATGATAATACAACAGATGAAAGTGTAGGAACGAACTAATGGGTAGATATTTTGGAACAGATGGAATTCGTGGAAAAGCAAATGTAAATTTAGATGCTGAAAGAGCGTTTAAAGTTGGACGCTATTTAGCTTATTACTATAAACAAAAAGGATTAGGAAAAATCTTAATCGGTAAAGATACTCGTTTATCAAGTAGTATGTTTGAAATGGCGTTAGCGGCAGGAGCTACAGCGAATGGTGCAGATGTTTATTTACTTGGATATTGCCCAACTCCTGCAGTTGCATATCTTGTTATGCATAAAGATTTTGATTGCGGAGTTATGATTTCTGCGAGTCATAATCCATATTATGATAATGGGATTAAAGTGTTTAATCATGATGGGGTTAAATTAGACAGTGGTATTGAAGGTTTAATTGAAGATTACATTGATGGCAAAGAAGAAATTACTTATGCTTGCGATGATAAGATTGGTCATGTCGTGGATTACCACAATGGCTTAGAACTTTATTTAGACTGGTTAGAACAAACTTATCCACTTAATCTAAAAGGAATTAAGTTGGCAGTTGATTGTGCTAATGGTAGTGCATCAACGACAGCTGTTCAGTTATTAACACGTTTAGGAGCTACAGTATCAGTTATTCACAATGATCCTACAGGAGTGAACATCAATACAAAATGTGGTTCAACACATCCTGAAGAATTACAAGAAAAAGTAAAAAATGGTAACTTTGATTTAGGACTAGCATTTGATGGTGATGCGGATCGTTTGATTGCAGTGGATCATCAAGGTGAATTAATTACAGGTGACCATGTGATTTATGTATGTGCGAAGTATTTAAAGGCAAAGGGTGAACTAAATAAGAACACGGCAGTAACTACAGTTATGGCTAACCTTGGCTTATTTAAAGCGTTAGAAGTTGCAGGAATAGAAACATCAATTACTGCAGTTGGTGATAAGTATGTATACGAAGATATGGTTAAGAATGATTTCGTCATTGGTGGTGAGCAATCTGGACATATTATCTTTAAGAAACATTTAACTACCGGTGATGGATTACAAACGGCCCTTAACATATTGGAAATTATTGTGGACACAAAGAAAGACATTGTTACTCTTTGTGAAGGATTAAAAATATATCCACAATTGTTGGTTAATGTACCAGTAAGTGATAAAGAAGCAGCTCTTCATGATGAAGATATTCAAAAAGAAGTTGATGCTGTTACTGCTAGACTAGCGGGTAATGGTCGTATCTTGGTTCGTCCTTCTGGAACAGAACCACTTGTTCGTGTCATGGTTGAAGCTGAAAATGATGAGATCTGTCGTGAATGTGTTTATCAAGTAGTTCAAGTCATCGAAAAGAAATTTCAATAGAACTCATGGAAACATGAGTTTTTCTTATGTATAATGGAAGTAGAATGTGAGGTAGGTTTATGTCAACTCGTAAAGTAATTAGTATTGTTGAAGATGAACGTGATTTAAATGAGTTAGTTAAGCGATATTTAGAGAAAGAAGGATATGAGGTTCGTTCATATTTAACTTTTGATGATGCCTTTGAACATACAACAGATGATGATGTACACTGCTGGGTTTTAGATATAATGTTAGATGATAAATCGGGGTTTGATTTAATTGAGGAAATTAGATTACATGCACCAGAT
The DNA here is from genome assembly GCF_036637135.1 of Anaerorhabdus sp. Classification (GTDB taxonomy): domain Bacteria; phylum Bacillota_I; class Bacilli_A; order Erysipelotrichales; family Erysipelotrichaceae; genus Anaerorhabdus. The sequence continues at coordinate 20,161 of NZ_JAVWNC010000010.1, forward strand.
GTACCTGTTATCTTTATGTCCGCACGAGATAAGGAATTTGACCGTATTATAGGTTTAGAAAAGGGTAGTGATGATTATATTACTAAACCATTTTCACCTAAAGAACTTGTGTTGCGCGTTAATAATTTAATTAAAAGAACTTATAAAAATGATAATTCACGTATCCAAATTGATGGATATGAAATTGATGAATCACAACGCTCTGTTTATGAGAATAGTGTGGAGTTAGAACTTACTACCAAAGAATTTGATTTGTTGATGCTATTTGTTAAAAATAAAGGAACTGCATTTTTACGTGAACAAATTCTTGAGAAAGTATGGGATATGAATTACTTTGGTTCAGATCGTGTAGTAGATGATACATTAAGACGTTTAAGAAAGAAGATGCCTAATCTAAGTATTCATACAATTTATGGATTTGGCTATCGTTTAGGTTAATGAAAAGATTAAGAATATGGATTAAAGAATTATCATTGTCACAACAGCTATTAACAATTATCTTTTTCGTAATAGCGGTTTTTGGCCTGTTTTTCTTTGTCTTTTTAGCGGACTCAGTGGATACTTTCGTACAAAATGAAATGTATAAGATGCTACATCGTTCGCAAGAAAGTGTTGTATTCTATGCCAACAACAATATTCCGTTGGAAACAATTGGAGAAACTAATGATAGTAATATTATTCATATTTACTACAATTCAGTAAAAAGTAGATTTCAAATACTAGGGCAACAAAATGTTACAAGTGAAGTTATTTCTGATATTTCACTTAATATTCCTTATGTAAAGGAAGGATATAAAGATTTTATCTTTGAGTTTAACAATAAGAAAACGATGTATTCGATACTTAAATTGAATGAAGATAACTATCTAATTTCATTGGTAACGGATGCCTATCGAACAGAGTTTCGTGCGGCGCTAGTGAATAGTGTTATTAATTTGAATGTGTTAGTTGTAGGTATTCTGTTTGTTATCTTGATGTTATGGGTAGCTTCATTAATTTATCCATTGAATCAAATACGTATTTATATGGAACGTATACGACGAAATGAAAAAGCAGAATTAAAAATTGATCGACGAGATGAGATTGGTGAAGTGGCTGATGCACTGACAATGATGGAAGCTGAATTGGATAATCAAAAGAAAATTCGTGAGGAAATGATACAAAATATATCCCATGATTTAAAGACACCAATCGCTACAATTAAATCATACGGGGAGAGTATTAAAGATGGTATTTACCCATATGAAACATTGGAAAAGAGTGTAGATGTAATTATTGAACATGCGAATCGACTAGAAAAGAAAGTATATAGTCTGATTATGTATAATAAGATGGGGTATCTACTAGATAATGATGAAGACTCAAGTGTTGATATGAAGAGTATTATTGAAAAAGTAATCATGTCATTAAAGGTAATTCGTCCGGAAATAAAAATTGATGCTGATTTGCATGAGGCTATCTTCCATGGTGAAGAAGAACCTTGGCGAATCGTAGTTGAAAATTTATTAGATAATGCATTACGTTATGCAAAGACAGAAATCAAATTAACATTAAGCGAAAATGAATTAATGATTTCAAATGATGGTAGCCAAATGTCAAAAGATCGACTAGAGAAGTTATTTAGGCCATATGAAAAAGGTACTGATGGTAAATTTGGTTTAGGTTTATCCATTGTTTATCGAGTTTGTAGTACATATAGTTATTTGGTAGAAGCTGAAAACTTAACAAATGGTGTATGTTTTAGAATTTCTAGACCTCAATCTAAGAAAGAAAAAAAGAAAATAATAAAAGATGAAAAAAAGGAAGAGCCACAATCGTGATTCTTCCTTTTACTTTATTTCTTAGGATCTGTTAGTACTTCACCAAGACTAGCAAGAGTTCCTGCGATATTTTGTAATTCAGATGGAACAATAATCTTTGTTGATTGTCCATTAGCTAATTGTTGTAGAGCCTCATAACCTTTAAGTGTTAAGAAACCTTTACTAGGACCAGCTTCATTAATCATTGCGATACCTTTAGCTTGAGCCAAGAAGACTCTTTCCATAGCTTGAGCTTCACCTTCTGCTTCTGCAATCATTGATTCTTTTTTTGCATTAGCTCTTAGAATCATAGATTCTTTCTCACCTTCAGCAGTTAAGATAGCACTTCTCTTTTCTCCTTCAGCACGAAGAATAGATTCACGACGTTCACGTTCAGCACGCATTTGTTTTTCCATTGAATCTTGAATATCACGTGGTGGAATAATATTTTTAACCTCAACACGCGCTACTTTAACACCCCATGGGTCTGTAGCTTCATCAAGAATTGCACGCATTTTAGTGTTGATAATATCACGAGAGGTTAATGTTTCATCTAATTCTAAATCCCCAATGATATTACGTAATGTTGTAGCAGTTAAGTTTTCAATTGCATTTAACGGACGTTCAACGCCATATGTATATAACTTCGGATCTGTAATTTGGAAATAAACAACGGTATCAATTTGCATTGTAACATTATCTTTAGTGATTACAGGTTGAGGTTCAAAGTCTTTTACGATTTCTTTAAGTGTTACTTTATTCGAGATACGATCAAAGAAAGGGATTAGAATATGAACACCGGTGGTCCATGTTTTATGATACGCTCCAAGTCGTTCAACAACATAGGCATGAGCTTGAGGTACAATGCGTATACAATAAGCAATAATTCCTGCAACTAATAAAAACACAACTAAGAATGCAATAATTTCAAATAGTTTCATAGTATTTTCTCCTTATATTTACTATATTTTCTTTACTATTAATTTTGAACCTTCAATGGCAACAACCTCAATCACATGATTTTCATCAATGGGTTTTCCATCAATTGAAACCACGTGCCATTCAGCTCCTTGAATCTTCACAAGACCCCAATGTTCTTCTGTAATTGATTCAAGTAATTTCGCTTGTTGTCCAATTACGCGATCAGCGTTTGTTGGTACAATATTTCCCCTAAGATATTTCTTTGCTATTGGTCTACAAGTAAGTATGAATAAAACCGATACTACAAAGAAGATAATCATTTGTCCTATTAATGGAACACCGAGTTGCATTGCAATTAAAGCACCAAGTGCTCCTGCTGCAAACCAAATGGTAATTAACTGGGATACTGTGATTATTTCGAGGATAATTGAACCGATCAGTATAAATATCCATAACCAAAATTCCATATTCTTTCTCCTAACTTGATTCTTTCAAATCAATAATAAGCATTCGCTCTTTTTCATCGAAAGTTGCATTGTACTTAATTCCATTGCATTCTTTGTGGAGTAATGTTGCAATCTCATCGAGAATGAGTTTGTTGCTGATTCGTGCATATCCTTTACCAATTGATACTTTATGTAGTTGATCAAGTGGTACAAGGTTTAAATCGATTTCTCTTTTAGCGATGGGTTTGATCGCTACTTTTAGTGCTTTCTTATCTAATCCAATGCAACACCATCGAACATCATTGAAATAGGTTGCAGCTGTATTATTAAGTGTAAAGTTGTTTGGGTACAACGTTACGACTGTGGAATAAGCATTTCCGGGAATCCATTCAAACATAGTCAGTCACCTCTCTATAAATCTACTATATACCCCTCTTCTATATTTTACAACTCTTATTTCTCTTATTGTTAATATTTAGGTTATTCTTTAAAAATTGCCTGTTTTACAGTACAATAATATGGAAACGAGGAATTGAAATGTCAAAGTTAGATGTAGCAGGAGTAACTTGCAACTTTACAATACAGGGTAGTGGCAAAATGGATGTGGTTTTATTGCATGGTTGGGGTCAAAATATCCAAATGATGCAATTTATACAAGACCATTTATCACAACACTTCCGTGTTTTTAATCTTGATTTCCCGGGATTTGGTGAATCAACAGAACCACCAGTTGCTTGGGGAGTATTGGAATACACTGAATTTCTTCATGAGTTCTGTTTAGCCAATAAGATAGAGAATCCAATTTTAATAGGTCATTCCTTTGGTTGTCGTGTTGCAATTCGATACGCAAGTTTATATCCAGTACATAAAATGGTACTCACTGGTGCCGCAGGTTTGTTGCCAAAACGAGGAATTGATTACAAGATCCGTACAGGAGTTTATAAATTAGGTAAGAAAGCAGTTAAGCTTACTGGTTCGAAGTCATTAGAAGATTCGTTGAAGAATCATTTCGGGTCAACTGATTATAAAAATACGAGTGGTGTTATTCGCGAGAGTTTTGTAAAAATTGTAAATGAAGATTTAACACCATATTTAGATCAATTTGACTGTCCTGTTCTTCTTGTTTGGGGAGATAAGGATGATGCTACTCCATTATGGATGGGGCAAGTCATGGAAGAAAAAATGAAAAATGCAGGACTAGCGATATTTGAAGGGGATGATCATTATGCGTATTTCCATCAAAGTCGTAGATTTTGCTTAGTTTTAGATGCGTTTTTTGAAAAGGATAAGGGGAAAAAATAATGTCAGGGAATTATTATTTAACACTAGTGCTTATGTTAGTTGTGTATCTCATATTTTCATGGGTACCACTTAAACATGCGTTACATATGTTTCAACAAAACCGTTATGAATCAGGACGATATAGTGCATGGTTAAAAGGAAATCTAAAAACATTTTCTGGGAAATCAATTGTTCCAATCATTATTACTGTTCTTGTCTTATTGACATCATTTATCATTGATTGTGGTATTCACCAAATACTAGCAATCATTGTAGTCAGTGTTTGGGCTTGTTATCTTATATTTAAAGAGTTAAAGAAAGAATATATTAAACCTTTAGTTTATACTGATCGTGTAAAGCGACAAATCATTGTAATGACTATCCTTAATATAATTGTATATGTCATTTTGTTTAATATTACTCAATATTGGGATACGTTAAATCTTATTTATTCCTATTGGGGAGTTTGGCTCATGGTTTTTGTTATGGACTTCGTCACTCGACCAATTGAAGAGGGAGTAAAGAAGAAATTTTTAAATGATGCAAAATCAATTCTTGAGAGTCATACAAATATTGTTAAGATTGGAATTACTGGAAGTTATGGTAAGACATCAAGTAAGACAATTCTTCAAGAGATTTTATCAGAAAAATTCTACTCATTGATGACACCTGCTTCATATAATACTCCAATGGGAATTACGCGTACTATTCGTGAACATTTAAAGCCAATTCATGAAGTCTTTATTTGTGAGATGGGTGCGGATCATGTCAACGATATTCAAGAACTATGTGATTTTGTTCATCCTAAAATAGGATTGGTAACATCAATTGGACCTCAACATTTGAATACGTTTGGATCACTTGAAAACATCATTAATGAGAAAATGAAATTAATAGAAAATCTACCTAGTGATGGTTGTGGTATTATCAACATGGATAATGAATATATCCGTAACTATTCTGTGAAGAATCATTGTCGTTTGGTTACTTATGCAATTCATGATGAACATGTTGATTATTATGCAACAAATATCACTTATTCACCAAAAGGAAGTGTGTTTGATGTTGTGACATCTGAGGGTACGTATTCTTTCGAAACAAAACTTCTCGGAGAACATAATATTGCAAATATTTGTGCTGCCATTGCGATTGCGAAAGAACTAGGGATTGAATGGAAAGAGTTACAATCAGCAGTTAAGAAAGTAAAATATGTAGAACATCGTTTAGAACTAAAGAAAATAAATGGATATACATTTGTAGATAATGCATTTAATTCAAATCCTGTAGGTTCAGCAATGTCACTGGAAGTTATGAAGATGATGCCCAATAAACGATTTGTGATTACACCAGGTATGATTGATCTTGGAGATAAACAAGATGAGTTAAATAAAGAATTTGGGCGAAAGATGAAAGATCGTGTCGATGTAGTCATTCTTGTGGGTATTCAACAAACAAAACCAATTGTAGAGGGCTTAGAGGACGTTGATTTTGATCAAAGTAACATTCATGTATGCAAGACAGTAAGGGAAGCGTTTCAACTGGTATACACGCTTGCAACGCCTAAAGATACAATCCTATTAGAAAATGATTTACCAGACGCATTTAACAACTAAAAAGAGTTGCATCAAATTCGATGCAACTCTTTTCTTTAGTCTTCTTTTTTCTCGTCTATTGGATAGACACTATCAGTTGTAACGCGCAATTTTTGATTTTGTAATCGATAGTTTACTAACTCACTTAATAAATTATAAGTAAGTGCTGTAAATGGAACTGCGATCAACATACCAAATAATCCCCAAATTGAACCCAACACGATAATTGAAAGTAAAACCCAAATACCAGGTAATCCAACAGAGTTACCAACAACTCTTGGATAAATAACATTACCTTCAAATGTTTGTACAGCTTGGAATACAATGATGAACCAAACGATATCAACTAAAGGACGAACAGCCAAGATTAATAAACAACCAAATGCCATTCCAAACATAGCCCCAAACATAGGAACAATACTGGTAATCGCAATAACACAACTGATTAACATAGCGAATGGGAAGTTTAATAAGTTCAATACGATGAAATAAATTGTCCCAAGGATACACGCTTCCACTAGTTGACCAGATATAAAACTATTGAAGATACGATTTGATTTAGCACCTACTGTAAAGATACGAAGTGACCATTTATAACCAAAGATGGATACTACAATTTTTCTAAATTGGCGAATAAATTTTTCTTTGCTTGCAAGTAAATACAAACTTAACATGAAGCCTGTAAACCAATTCGCAAGTTCTGTTGTGAAAGCCAAGGCGTTATTAATTAAACTAGTTCCTGTACCTATAGCCCAATCACCCATATTCTTTACGATTGTTTCCCAATTCCAACCCATTTGAGTAATAAATGCATTGATAGAATTACTGTCTAGTGAAACATTTAATTGCTCTAAGTTGAAAAATTCTAATACTTTGTTGAAATTATTTAAAATTGACATGATGTAATTGGTACCATTGGTCAATAATAATTGTAAACTTGATATGATTTGCGGTGCAATAATGCTTGTTAAGATATACAACACAAGGACTGCAAAGATGATGGTTAATGTAACGGAAATACCACGTATTTTGTTGTAAAACCAATTTTTTTCAGGAATGAACTTTTTCAAATATTTCTCAAAGATTTTCATTGGGATATTTAAGACAAAGGCTATACCTATTGCATAGAGCAGTGGCATAAAAAGGTGGATGACTCTTCTTAAAAGGGATAAGAAATTAGGAATGTATAAAATCGCAAACACAAGAAGTATTGCGTAAGTAACCAAAATTAGATAGGGTTTAATTTTTTTAATTTCTTCTTTATTGATATTCATGAGTGTTCTCCTTATTTAAAATCTACAAGACTGATGTCTAAAATACAATTTACATTAATATATTTAGAGATTACTGTTATTATATCGAATAATTTTGTATAATGATATACGTAATTGAATTGGAGTGACTATATGAAAATAAAGGTAGCAGTCTTCTTTGGTGGAGAGTCAGTTGAACATGAAGTAAGTATTATCTCAGCCAAACAAGCAATGGAAGCATTAGATCCAGAAAAATATGAAATAATACCAATTTATATCTCTAAATCTCGTGATTTTTATTGTGGAGAAGAATTAAGAGATTTATCACAATACAAGGATATGAAAGCTTTATTAGCTAAAGTGCCTCAAGTATCTTTGATTAAAAGAGAGCAAAAAGTATACATTGAACCTGTAAAGAGAGGTTTATTTACAAAGCCTATCAATACAATTGATGTTGCGATTCCTGTTGTACATGGTACAAATGGAGAAGACGGAACATTACAGGGATATTTGGAAATGTTGAAATTACCATATGCTGGTTGTGATGTTATTGCAGCTGGTGTAGGTCAAGATAAGGTTATGATGAAACATATCCTTGAAAATTCAAAGATACCAATGACACCATGGTTTTGGTTATATGCACATGAGTTTGATTCTAAAAAAGATGAATATATTAAAAAGGCTAAGAAATTAGGGTATCCTTTGGTGCTAAAACCCGCATGTTTGGGATCTTCAGTGGGCATTGTTATTGCGCACAATGAAGAAGAATTTGTGGCAGGTATTGAAGAAACGGGAAGTTTTGACTTTAAAGTAGTCGTTGAAAAAATGGTACCCAATTTAAGAGAAATCAACGCATCAGTTTTGGGTTCTTGTTTTAGTGCTCAAGTTGGAGAATTAGAAGAAGTTGCGAAGGATGATGAGATTTTATCTTATAAAGATAAGTATCAAGGTGGTTCAAAGAGTACAAAGGATACTTCAGGATCTAAGGGTATGGCTAGTACATCACGAATTGTACCTGCACCTGTAAGTGAGGAAGAAACTAAGAAAATCAAAGAACTCGCGCTGGATGTATTTAAAGTATTAGGTTCAAGTGGAGTATGTCGTATTGATTTTATGATGGATGGAGAAACTCATAAAATTATGGTTAATGAAATTAACACGATTCCAGGATCACTTGCATTCTATTTGTGGTCACCAATGGGGATTGATTTCACAAAACTCATGGATGAACTTGTTAAAGTAGCTTTAGATCGTCATAGACGTAAAGAAAAGATGACATTCTCTTACGATACAAACTTATTAGAGAATTATTCAGAATCAGGTAGTAAAGGTTCTAAAGGTGCAAAACGTTAGAATCTTGATATAATTAAGAAAGAATGGAGGAACAATTATGTCAACACCACATAACGCCGCTGAAAAAGGGCAAATCGCAAAAACCGTATTAATGCCAGGAGATCCTCTCCGTGCAAAATTTATCGCTGAAACATTTTTAGAAAATCCTGTACAATTCAATACTGTACGTAATATGTTTGGTTATACCGGAACATATAAAGGGCAAGAAATATCTGTAATGGGTTCAGGAATGGGTATGCCAAGTATTGGTATCTACTCTTATGAATTATATACTCAATATGGAGTTGAAAATATCATCCGTATTGGATCTGCAGGTGGATACACTGAAGATTTAAAAGTATTTGATGTTGTATTAGCGGATAGTGCATATAGTGAATCAAGTTATGCGTTTGTACAAAGTGGTTACAAAGAAGATAAAACATATCCATCAAAAACACTTAACGATAAGATTAAGTTAGCTTCAGAAAAAGTAGGAATTCCTTTAGTTGAATCTTGTATTCACTCTTCGGATGTATTCTATCGTGAAGGTGGAATTGATTATGTAAAAACTTTAGTAAATGAAAAACATTGTAAAGCAGTTGAGATGGAAAGTTTTGCATTATTCCACAATGCTCAAGTATTAGGTAAACATGCTGCATGCTTAGTCACAATTTCTGATAGTTTTGTAACAAGTGAAGTAACGACTGCAGAAGAACGTCAAAACTCATTTACTAACATGATGAAGATTGCACTTGAAGCAGCAATTATGTAAATAAAAACACTGTTAAAAAAAATTAAAAAAATAGGAAAAAAGTACTTGCCTTCAAAAATGCTTTATGGTACTATGATATAGCACTGTTAAGTATTACATGAAGAAGTACTCAAGAGGCTGAAGAGGTGCCCCTGCTAAGGGTATAGGTCGGGCAACCGGCGCGAGGGTTCAAATCCCTCCTTCTTCGCCATATATACGGTCTGGTGGTGTAGCGGTTAACATGCCTCCCTGTCACGGAGGAGATCGCGGGTTCGATTCCCGTTCAGACCGCCATATAGTGCAATTAAACCTGTGTCAAATTGATACAGGTTTTTATTATGTTAATATATAAGCATGATAATGCTTACTGAAAATATGGGTTTAGAAGATTTAAAAACATTGCCACTAAGTGTAGCTATTTATTGTAGAGTTAGTACAAAACATGAAATACAAGAAAGTAGTCTGAAGTGGCAAGAAAAACGATTGCGAGATATAGTTGATAGCAATCCTTTTTGGAATATTGTTGGAGTATATGCTGAAACATCGTCGGCAATAAACATTATGAAACAAAGGAAATTACAGGAGTTAAGGAATAAATGTCTAAATAAAGAGGTCGATTTAATGATAGTTAAAGATATTACTAGACTATCAAGAAACACAATACAAATGCTTATTTTAGTAAGAGAATTAATAGATAACGATGTTACTATTTATTTTGATATTACCAAAATAATAATAAATAAGTTTCATCGAGAAGGACTATTGTTAACTCTTCATTGTGCATTTGCTCAACAGGAGGTAGAAAATATGAGTAAATCAATAAGATGGGGCAATGAACGTAAATATGAACAAGGAATACAACCACGGAATACTAAATGTTTAGGGTATGATTATGATGATAATGGAAACTTAATAATCAATTCAAGCGAAGCTAAAATAGTTTATTCATTTTTAGTGAATATTTGAAGGGAGGAACGATATATTCCATAGCAAGAAAACTTACAGAGATTGGCGTTAAGACGGTCACATGAAAAGATATTTGGAATCCAAGTAGCATAAGTAGAATATTAAAAAATGAGAAATATGCTGGAATACTCTTGATGCCCAAGACAATGAAGGAAAGTGTGCTAGATACAAGCTATAAACCAATAAAAGGTAGAAAAATCAATATTTGGTACAAGATAATCATGAGGGTATAGTAAATAAAGAAATATATGAAAACGTTGAAAAAACTAATGAGGAAAGAATAGTTAAGAAAGTAGAAGAAGGTGGAATAGCAAGAAAATATAGTAGTAAGAATCCTTTGTCAAATATATTAGTTTGTAAAGAATGTGGATCTTCTTTTAGGAGAGTACTTAGAAAGCGGAAAGGTGTTAGAGTACCATGTTGTGTATATGCTACTAATGCAAAAACAGGACGTATTAAATGTGAAAATAATATTGTTTATACTGAGGTTGAATTATTTAATCTTGTAGGTATTAGAAGCCAAGGTGATATCTTAGGTTTTAAAGGGACAGTCAAGGTTTAATAAAAGAAATATTGATACTTAATAATCAAGGATGCAAAATGATAGTGTAAAAAGGAATAGGTAAATAAATATGGAATATGGAAGACTCAAAAACTATTTGTCTAGAAAGTCGTTTAAAAGCAAGATGATGATATCTTTTCTTGAGTCATGTAAATTTGTTGGACTTGAAAATGGTCCCAAAAATTTAGAAAAAGGATTTAATCCATGGATGGTTGAAACATTCACTTTACTGTCTATAATGGCGAATGAATGGAAAAATGATAAGTTTAAAAAAAGCGAACTACCAAAAATTTATAACGCTATACACAGTGGTATTGACAATGATGTTGACATTAATAAAGGGTTTAAAGTGTTTGAAAAATATTGCACACAACAATTTGATATTCAAGAAAATCAATTTATAAAGATGTACAGGATGAATTACTTCTTTAATTTTAAAAATAATAAAATTGATATGAAATCAGAATTCAAGAATGCATTTGGTTTTAGTTATGAAGAGATTATAAATTATTACAATCAACTAGCCATGATTTTATCTGTTTTATACGAAAATTTAAATAATAGTATCCTCGTTGAATTACTTGGTAAATATGTTTTTAAACAGAATGAATTGCTTACGAACATTTTTAGTATAGAACGAGAAAGCTTTACTAATAAAATGATTGAGATAACTCAGAATGAACAAGATTACCTCTATTGTGCAAATCCCTTGTATTCATATCCTTTCATAAAATATGAAGGGATAACATATTTGCCAGTTCCTCATTTATTATTGAGGGCATGTACTTATTCTTTGCTGTACCGATTAACCGAAAATAATAATAATTTGAGAATGATGATCGGAAAAGAAGTAATGGAAAATTATGTCTATAACTTATTAGTTGAGTCAGACTGTTACAATTACGTGTCACCTGAAGTAGAATTTAAATATCAGAAAAATCTTTTAAGATCATGTGACTCTATCTGTGTTGATGGAGATAAGATGTTACTATGCGAATGTAAATTAACAGTTCCATCTAATCAATATAGATTGTTAAACTTAGAAAGAAGAAATAGTGATATAAAAAAACTTTGTGAAAATTTAAATCAACTATATAAGCAGTTAAAATATTATTCGGAATTATATGATTTTGGAAGGTTTAAACAAAAATTTGAGATATCTAATAAGTATGGAATACTAATTCTTTTTGAAAATCTCTATATTGATAGAGAGGAATTGTTTAATAGATTTTTGGAAGAATATAGAATCAAAGAAACAGAACATGTATGGGTAAAAACTCATTTGAAAGTTGTTGATTTACACTATTTAGAAAAAATGACGATAACGAAAAATAGTATTATTGATGATTTGGTAAAAATCAATTTAAATGAATGGAATTATTATTTAACTGCGGACAGTTATTCAAGTGATAATCCTATAACTAGTTTTGTTAATTTCAAAAGGAATCGGATGAAAGGTATTGATGAACTAATTGAGAATATTAAGAAAGATTTAACTTGTTGAAATTATATGAAATGACATAAATTAGTTATGAGTAACTGATGAATGGAGTAGGTGATGGTTTGGGAAACTATGTAGTTTATTTTTATTAAAATGATGATATGTTTGATTATTATTACGAGAAATGGAATTAGACTTATATTGAGTTACCCTCTGCATCGAAAAACAAGGAACTTACAGGCACACCGAATGCTTTTGCTATTAAATTTATTTTTGAAAGACTAATTGAATAAACGCCTAGTTCAACTTTCCCATAATATGATCTACTTATGCCATATAATTCCATATCAACATGAGTTAAACCTTGCTCCAATCTAATTCGAGCAAGGTTCTGCCCAAATTTGTAAGTGAAAGAAGAAAAATCGGTTTTCCTTTTAATACTTGCCATAGACATACTCCTTTTTACTAATTATAACGTAATATACGACGTTGAGCATTATAAAAAAATATATATAATGAAATTGTATTAGGTAATCCTATATACAAATATAACGTTCCCACTGATCGATAAAGTTGGAGAAAAAGGAGGCTCTTATGAGTTTAAGTGAAAAGAAAGTTTTAAAATTCAAAGTATCTTCATTTAGGAGGATACCAAACCCTTATATTACTTCAAATAATATAGGTGAAAAAAGACCAGAAATGTTTATATTAATTTGTGATATAAAAGACATTCCAGTAGATATTCCAATGGATACAAATCCGAGAAAACAAAATGAAAAGACAAAAGTTGCTAAAAAAATTCAAAATTCTCTTGTTGATCACAGTGAAAGAAGCTTTTATTTATTAAATCGAGGTTTGCTTCTTTCTGCAAAAGATATTTCGTACAATAACGAAACCAATGAAGTCAGTATTTTATTTGAAGATAGTAGAGTGCATGGAAATGTTGATGGAGGACATACATATGAGATAATCAAAGAAAACTCTGTTCATTTAGAAAAAGGTGAGCAATATGTTAAAGTTGAAGTTGTAACCGGTATCGAGGATATATTTGAACAGCTTGCAGCTGCTAGAAACACCTCTGTACAAGTTAAAGACCAATCTATTGCTGAACTTGAAAAAAGATTTGAACTTATTAAAGAAGCTTTTAGAAAAGAAAGATTTTATAACGATATAAGTTATAAAGAAAATGATGTTAAGCGGATTGATGTTACCGATTTATTAGCGTTGTTGAATCTATTTAATATAGATAAATATCCTACTGATAAATTGTCGTCAATGCCTATAAATTCTTATTCTAGTAAAAAAACATGTACAGATATATATATTCAGTATTCAAAAAACTGTGCAGAAGATCAAACAAAAAATCCATATTTTAAAATGAAGGAGATAATGCCTGACATAGTCAAACTATATGATGAATTAGAAACGCGTATGCAGGAGTTTTACAAGGGGGATAGTACTGGAGTAAAAAAATACGGAGCTATAACAGGAGTTATGATGGTTAAATCAGGGAAAGAGAGATATCGCTCAAAGTTTTATGAAAGTGAGATGGATTATTCTACCCCAAATGGATTTATCTATCCTATTCTAGGTGCATTTAGGGCTCTTGTTATTGAAGAAAATGGTGTTTATAAATGGTCTGCAGATCCATTCGTAATTCTTGATGAATTGGGAAGTTCATTAGTAGGTAGCACTATACAAATGTCTAGAGATTTAGGAAATAATCCTAATGCAACAGGAAAGAATAGTAACTTATGGCAGACATTGTTTATGTTAGTTAAAATGACGATTATGAAAATGAAATAATGGTATCTTAGTTGCAATTAAGGTATTAATTTGTTTATTTGAGTTAAATTATTGTGACTGTTTATATTGATTGTGAAATGAGAGTATTGTAGTTTTAGTTTTAAAATAAAGTAAATAGGAAGGTGATCTTATGGAAACTGTTAAAAAATTAGGAATATTATTTGATGAGTTAGCAGATGGGTTAAATATAAATGACTCTATGCTTGAAAAAGCTGAAAGTGCATATACAGCCCTAGGTAATTATATCAAAGAAAAAAATTTGGACTGGAACATTAGTATATATCCACAAGGATCATTTCAATTAGGAACGGTTATAAAACCCTTAAGTGATGATGATCAGTATGATGTTGATTTAGTAGTAGTAGTAAATAGTTTAGATATTAGTGCAAAAAATCTTCGGGGTGAAATCTTGGAACTTTTGAAAAGTCATGGTAGATATGAAGGAAAAATTGATGAAAAAAAACCATGCATTAGAATTCAATATGCAGATACATCTCAATTTCATATGGATGTAGCATGTGCAATACCCTTGCTGGATAAGAACGATGAAAGAGTTGAAATAGCAAAATTTGATGGTTTAGAGTCTTATTATTATGATAGGAGTAATCCTAAAGGCTATAATAATTGGTTTAAAAATGCAATGAAATTTGAAGAAGAGAGAAAGTATTTTGCTAGAAGTAAGGGTTTATCTGATACTGAAGTAGAAAATTTAAAGTTAACAAAACTAAGAACTCCATTACAAAAAACTGTTCAAATCCTTAAAAGACATAGAGATATCTATTTTGCTAATAAAAACCAAGATAATAAAGTTTCTTCAATTATTATAACAACATTATGTGCTAGGGTATATGAAGATATGATAAAATCCACTAAAGATGAGGAAAATCTATACTTAATAATTAGTGAGATACTTAGTTCATTAGATAAATATATAATAAGAGACGAAAAGGGGATTTATCACTTGAAAAATCCTTCAATGGCAGAAGAAGATTTTTTGAAAAAATGGGAGAATAACGAGATTCAAGTTAATGCGTTTTATGGGTGGTTATCCAAGGCAAGGTTAGATATAATACAAAATCCAAAGAACTTCTTAGAAACTGATCAATTGGAGTTTAGAAAATATTTCTCGGAATCTTTTGGAGAAAAGTTAGTGTCAAATTCATTGAATAATTATGGAGAAAGAATTGGAAAATTAGCAAAAGAAGGCAAATTATATTATAATAATAAAACGAATTCCCTTACTATCAATCCCAATGATTCTACCTATTCTCCTCATACATTTTTTGGTGGGAATGAAATTGAATAAGAATATTCTAAATTTCTATAAAAATATATTTCAACTTAAGAGATTGGAAAATTGTAAATTTGTTTTAAAGAATGAGAGTATGTTTTTAGCTGAACTAGAATTTGATCGAGGGAAATATAAAATTATCATAGAATATTTCAAGAATAAAAGTCCTAATATATATCTTCTTAAACCTGATATTACTGAAGTTGTAACTGAGCACTCAGTCGAAATACATACATACGGAATGAAATATCACAAATTTTACAAAAGAAGGCTTCCTCTACTATGCTTAACACATCCTGGAATAGATAAATGGAATTCTTCGATTTCGTTAATAAGAAGTTATATTCCATGGACATTAGAATGGTTTGAATTTTATGAGATTTGGGTCATGACTGGTATATGGTTTGGCGAAGGAGTGCACCCTTCTAACAGTAAGGAGAAAGAGAGTGAGACATAATAAATTAATCAAATTTCTGAAATTCATAGCTTTACTCATTACAATGATTGTTTTAAGTTGTTTTGCTTACTATATCAAATGTAATAATTTCATTTTTTGGGATGAGATATTATTTTTGATTTTAGGTTATCTTTTTACGCCAATGATAAATTCTGCTATAGATTTGACAGATACATGCTATTGGCAGGATGATTTAAGAAAACTATTGAGAGGCAAAGTTATTAGTAAAAAGGATAGAATTAGAATTTCCTTTGCTTATTTATTTAGAATCAAAGTGGACGGAAAGTATTTGTTAGTTTTAAATGAAAGAGGTACAAACAAATATCAGCCTGTTGGAGGTGCTTATAAATTTTGTGATAAAGAAAAAAAAGTTCTATTTAACGAATATAATGTTATTGATGATGATAATATACCTATTGATAAATCATCAAGAAATGATTATAGACTTAAAGTAGAAGCTAAAAATCTTAAAAAGTTTATAAAAAGATTCGATATAACAAAAAATAGGGAAAGCGTTGTTAATCTTAAAAGAGAGTTCATAGAGGAACTTATAAAAACAGAAATTTTATCTTTTAAAAAGATTAAATACCAGTATAGGGGTAGATATATAAAGCATATCGAGTATTCAAAATACTTTAAATGCTATGAACTTTTGCTAGCGGATATTGTTGAGCTAGAATTGAGTTTAGAACAAGAAGAAGAAATTAGAGTTTTAATGCAGAATAAATCAGAAAAATATTTATTCGCATCCTCTAATGAAGTTGAAACTTGTGGTGTAAAAAAAGGAACTCAAAATTTAATTGAGAATATAAGTGATCATTCGCTTAAGATACTACAAGAAAATGATGAAAATCTTCAAAAAGCAATTCATCAGTATAAGTATTTTACCGTAGCTATTGAATAAAATGATAGTAATTCAATTGCTAATACATTTATACGACTTGATTTTATAGATTCAAAAAGTCACAAGTATGCTAATTTAATATTAAATCTTGATGAGCATTATATAGTTAATAATCAAAGGGGATTACTTTGTTTTCGTGAGTTCAATTGCGGCAACGAGGAACATTTATTACAGTGTAAGCTATTTCGAATTTAATTTTAAGAATTAATAGAGATAGCTTTTTTTCTGCTTAAAAAGCTTTACTTATAGTCTATGTCAAAATTATCGAAATATAGCTAAATTTATATAAATAACAAATTACGCGAGAAAAATATAAAGTATAAAATAGGATTATCTAAATTGTTACAAATAAAATTTTTTAATTAGCAAGAAATATAATCTCTTTTTGATATAATAATTCATATTGTGTGAAAATGAATTTATGCCAAATAGACAAAAAAATAAAAACGATTTTTCTGTTTGTAGTTAATAAAAAACCATACTCAGCCAAGTATGGTTTAAAAAGAATAGATAAAATCTGGTCAAGTATTTAGTGAATATAAATTCAGTTTAAAAATTTTTGAGGTTGATAACTTATCTTTTCATTTATATCAACCAGGTCCATCCTCAATTATTCTAGATAAGTTTGCACAAGGTACTGGACTATCTTTCGATAATTCACCAGACTTAAGATCATAAACACATGGTAATAAATTACTATTAGTTTTATTTGTGTAGAATTGATTATGACCGCTGACCACTAATAATAAAACAATTGAATAAGTTGAAATCATTTTAATTATTTTTAACATTTAGATACCTCCCTTCTATAATATTATTATAACTTATATTAACAACAAAAATTGTTGTAAACTTTCTAGTAATGTATTACCCTTAGAATATCTTTCTAAATGAATATTTACCACATCTTATACCTACGAAGTATGTTAACATCTAAGTGGAGGGAAGATTATGAAGAGTGAAAGCATTTCTTTGGGTATCTTGATAAGAAGAGAAAGAAAAAAGAGAAAGATAACTGCAGAACAACTTGCAGATAGGGCAAGTATTTCTAGAAGCTACATATCTAAAATTGAAAATGGAGAAGAAGTTGATGACTTCATTTATGAAAAACTATTTGATTGCTTAAATATAACCTATCATAGTTATGAAGAATGTTCACAATTAGAGTCAAAATTAAGTAGAATATATTTAGATATACTTTATTTAAGGACTACAAAAGAAGAGGTTTCAACTGTTCTTCAAGATTTAGAAAACTATAAATACTCTTTTCTTTTTAGTAGATATATGATAATAAGTTTAATGTACTTTGTCTTATTCGATAAGGATGAAAGCATAGAAAAAACGGAGTTTTTAGTTGAGATAGACAAATTATCTTACCTATTCACTTTGGAAAAGCAACAAATCATATTTGATTACTTAGGATATGCCTATATGTACAAAGATTTAGATAAAGCAGGTAATTATTTTAAAAAAGCAATCAGTTTAGGAGTATTTAGTAAATCAACTAGTATACTTTATTATCATTATGGTATATATAATTACAAAATTAATGAATTATGTTTAGCGTTATTTTATTGTATGAAATCACTAGATAGACTTGGACTTGAATTAAATTATAAGAGAATGTTTTATTCTCAATTTCATATTGCTAATATATTTATGCTTAAAGGAAATTATGAGGAATCAATTGACATCTATAACTCTCTTATGAGTAGTGATATGGATGTTGATAAATCTATTGTTCTATCTAATTTGTCTTGGGCTTTATATAAGAGCAATCAATTTAGTTTAGCAAAAGAGACGATTAATAAATGTGTTCATAAAGCATTTATGTATTATTTTCATAGTATTTTAATTGATATAGCCTTAAATAATACCAATGATGCAATGGAAAAAATGCAAGAGTTTAGATCAACTTCAAAATCTGAACATGAAAAAAATATTATCAATATATTAGAAAATAGAATAATGAAAAAATATGATGAGAATTACAAGGATGACTTAATTCATGTATATAGAACATCAAGGAAATGTAACGATATTGAAGTCAGTTCAATACTAAATTCATTTTTAGTTGAGTATTATAAAGAAAAAAGGGCTTATAAAGAAGTCTGTAGTTGTTTAGAAAATTTAAATAAAATGTGGTGAATGATATGTTTAAAAGGCTACCTAAGTAGCCTTTTTTGTGTATTCTTATAAAACACAAAATATTAATAAAATAGTTTAAAGTATAAATAGAGATACCAAAGAATTTAGGAGGTGAAAAATTAAAAGTATGGTATAAAACGAAAATAAAAATAGAATAAAAAAATAAAATAAGGAAGGGATACTTATGAATAAAAGAAAAATAATTCTATGCAGTATAATTTCATTACTATGTCTATCTGTAGGAGCAATAAATATTTATGCCTTAACACCCACTTACAATGGAAAAGCAGAAAAGGGTGTAGGTAACACTACAATTTATATTGATAGCATTACAGGAGCAAATTATTGGGAAACTTATATGAAAAGTGGTGCAAATAATTGGATGTATCCAGGTTGGTCTAATCCAATTTACATTACTTTTGTTAGTTCAAATTATGGTAGCACTATTGATTTTTATGCGAATGATGGATCACTTTGGGATGGAGTAGGATGGACTGTTTTTGCCGAAACGATTTTTTATCGATATGGACAAGAATTTAATCCAATCGATACAAACTGGAATTGGACATTTTCAGAAATAACCTTAAATGATACGGAATTTAGAAAACCTACATTTTCAAATGAACAAGCCAAAGGTACAGTAATACATGAACTTGGGCACTCATTTGGATTACAACATGATAATAATAATCGATACAGTATTATGTGTCAGTCTACTTCTAGATTAGTAGAAACCGTTCAAAAAGTTGATAATGATGCTATTGTAGCGAAATATCAATAGTGGAGGATAATTATGAATAAGAAAATGAAAATAATAACAATTAGTTTATGTTTATTAATATTGACGGGATGTTCACCTTCTTCAACAATGAACGAATCAATAGATGTGGTGATAAGTAATAATGCATATTTGTCAATTGACATGAGTGATGTGATCGTTATGCAAGGTGAGGGTGATATTAATGGAGATCCAAGCAATCCAGTAGAAATTTATAGTAAAAGTTATGCTATTGCAATCGCAACTATTGATTCAATTGATGGTGGAAGTAATGTTATTGAATCTACGGGAAAATATACCCATCCATATACTTATGGTAAATTAACAATTGAAACAGTTTTAAAGGGGGATTTAACTAATGGAGAGCAAGTTAATTATGTTAGAAGTGGTGGCATAGTAGATTATGGCTCTTACTATAAATCCTTGTCACCAGCTCAACAACAAAAAAGAGATTACTTGGGTGCATCAAACCGTGGTTATGTGAAATATGTATTTGGAAATGATATTGATATTGAAGTTGGAAAAAAATATTTAATTTATTTTAATAATCCAGAGAATGGTAGTTTAAAAAATAATTCTTATCAAATAATTGGTTGGGAAAGTGGGCTGCGAGAAGTTAACTCAACCACTACTAAAGAACATTCGCAAAGTAATGGCGATATTTTAGTTTTAAACAATATTACAAATGAATGGGAATCATTAAATTCATTAATTCCATATAAATAAAAGAGCATAAGTATTCAAAGAAGAAATAACTATATTATCAATAAGATTATTCAAATAATATTTATTAAATTATTTTAGAAAGAAAGAGATGAGGAGAATCTAATGAAAAGAATTAAATATTTAATTGCAATTGCATTTCTAACAATGCTTTTATCGATTAATGTATTTGCTTATACAAATCCTGTTGTTGGGTCAACTTTAGAGCGAGGTGTAGGAAATGTTACTTATACAGTGAGCAGTGGATCATCAGCGTTTACCTCAATAATAAATGATGCTGCAAATAATTGGGTTTATACAGGATGGGCTAATCCGATTAACATGACAGCTGTTTCTAGTTCGGTTGGTTCAACAATCGATATTTACGCATACACAAATAGTACTGATGGAATGTACGCGTATACTACTTTTTGGATCAGAGGAAGCAAACAACTTACAATTAATGAAATTTCTTATACTCAATGGTTTTATAATGAAGTTAATATAAATAAAGGAACATCAACTTCATCTACATTACCTGCGACAATGAGACATGAATTTGGACACTGTTTTGGTATGGATGAGAATAATGGAAATCCTTATAGCATAATGGCGCAAGCAAAATATAGAGCGGTTTCAACTGTGCAAAAATGTGATAATGACACGATAGTAGAGTTATATGGAAATTAGAGAGGTGAAGTGAAGATGAAGAAATTATTAGTTTTATTTTCTATAAGTTTGATACTATTTGGATGCAGTAAGGCAGAGACTGGATTAACCGAAGATGAAAGTAATAGCAAAACTGAGAGTGAAGGATATGTAGAACAAGTTTATTATGATTATACAAATGAATTCGAATTGAATGATGATAATACAGTTACTACCGTAACTCAAGGTGATGCAATATACGATGTAAATGATCCTTTAGACCTACGAGCAAACTCTGATGTTGTATTTATTGGAACTATAATATCCAAAGATTATGCTACTTGTTCTCCGATTGAAGGTGAGTACAGTCCGATACCATATACCTCTGGTTCAATTGAAGTGATACAGTCGTTAAAAGGAGATATAACCGGTTCAATAGAATTTTATAGAAGTGGAGGGATAGTAACAGTTAATGAATTTTTAAGAAATGCTCCTAAAGAAAGAGTAGAGAAAATCAAATCGCTTTCGCAAGGAAATGAGAATTACACTTATATTAAATCATATATGTTAGGGGATATTGATATCGAGAGTGGTAAATCATATTTATTCTATGCTAAGCATCACGAAGATACAGATAGATATTTTATTATCGGATATGAAGGTGGTACACGTGAGATCATAAGCGAAAACACCAAAAATTTATATTCATTAGACAATACAAATCTAAAGAATAATGTAACAGGTGAATATGAAGATTTACAGAATTATATAGATGTATATTTAAAATAGTAAGCACTATGAAAAAGCAGCTTCTGTACAAGAAACTGCTTTTATTATAATTAATGAAAAAAGAAATCTATTCCTAGAGAAAGATAAATGTTTTATCGTAAGGGAAAAGAAGAGTGATTAAGAAAAAAATCATCGATAATTTTTCTGTTTTATTATGTATATTTATTACTACAGTTACTGTTTTTACAGCCACACCGTCAGCAGTATGAAAACTTGAAAAAGTTGTAAAAAACACAACAGTTTGTATCGATAACCAATCTGTTGAAAACTATTGGGAAACTTACATTTCAAGAGGAGCAAATAAATGTGTGCATCCAGGTTGATCAAAACTTATCAATGTAACATTTGTTAGTTCAAATTATAGAAGTGGTATTTACTTTTATGCTGATCCAGTTGACATGTTTTTTGACTATTGAGAGATAGTATATGCAGTTACTGAACACTATTATGGAAAACTAATTAATATGAATTATGACAGTTCAAATTGGACATATTGAGATATAACGATTAATGATGGTGAATTCAAAAACCAATATTTTCAAATGAAGAAGCACTTGATGTTATAATATATAAGTATAATCATTCTTTTAGGTTACTTCATGATTTTAACAATGACTATAGTAATATGGCATAGGTAACAGTAGGAAGGTTCAACGTGTTCAAAAAGTAGATAACGACGCTATAGTTATGAAATAAGGGAATCAGTGAGGGAAATATATGACTAAGACTCTAAAAAATTTATTTACATTAGTTATCTGTTCATTTGTATTACTAGGTTGTCAAAGTAAAGACAACGAATCATTTGTAGCAAATAAGCAGGAATATAACTTCTATAATGCATATGATTCGATAAATGAAGATGAAACACTAGTTGTCAGATCGGATGCAGATATTTCAATAGATCCAAGTGACCCTAATGAAATTGAAGCGAGAAGTGATTCTATAGTTATTGCAACAGTACAATCCATTGATGGGGCAGATGTAATTAATAAATCCAACCAAACTAAATGTTTACCATATACTTATGGTACTTTGATTATTGAATCTGTCTTTAAAGGTGAACTTACTAGTGGTTCAGAGGTGAAATATACTAGAATGGGTGGAATTGTATCTTACCAACAATATTTAAGTTCACTTAAAACAGCACAAAGAGAAAAATTAATAAATCAACCACAAGTAGGAAATGCACAATATGTTGACTATTCATTTGGTGATGATATTAAAATAGAAGTGGGAAAATCATATTTAATGTATTTAAAAAATCCAGAAAATACTGTTACAGATCCAAGTGCTTATTCTATTATGTGGTGGCAAGGAGGAATGAGAGAAGTCCAAACTGGCAATCAAGAATTACGTTCAGCTACAACTAACGAAATTCAAGTCTATAACAATTATACAAATGAGTGGGAATCACTTAATACAGTTGTACAATAAATTAATTATTAAAAAATGATTATAACTAAGTGAGTAGTTTTGTGAATAATTAAATATTTTAAACATAAGCATAATCAATGATTTCTAGTTAATTTTAAGTCTTGAACTTTGGCATGAACATATTAGTTAGAACTTTTAAAACGATTAGGTATCGATAAACGGTATAGAATTCCATTTATTATAGTGTGCCTACATCTTACTATGTAGGTTTTTTATTGTTTTGATCTGATGATTTTAAAAAGATAAAGAATTATTCTATTACTTTATAGATGAATGTGGATAATTAGCTTTCCTTCCTTAATTCTTGCATCTAATGAACCATTCATTTGTGACACTAGGTGTTTGGATATTTCCAATCCTAATCCTGAAGATTTTTTAGAGTTATTAATTGTGTAGTAACGATTGAATAAATGATCTACATCGACAAAGTTGAGCTTAGTAGTTTCGTTAATAAAATAGATATCACCATTGTCGTTGAGAATTATCTCAATTCCGCCTTCGGCATATTTCAACATATTACTTAAAATATTTGTAAATAAACGAATAACTGATGTTGAGTTTAACTGCCTTATTACTTTTGTTTCAGTTAAACTAATAACTGGAGTTAAATTATAATTTTTAAACGAAGCATAAAAACCAATAATACTTTCTTCTAGAAGGTCATTAATTATTATTTTTTGTGTTTTATCAATCACTTGATCTTCTAAAAGTGAGTATTCAAAAAATTCTTCAGTTAGTTGTTGAAGATAATCAAATCTATTATCGATTATTTTGATATATCTTTTTGCGTTGTCTGATGTTTCTTCGTTTTTGAGCAAGTTAATATATCCAGTAATTGCAGTTAATGGTGTTCTGATATCATGAGATATATTCGAAATTTTATGGCGCAAATCTCGATTGTTATTTATATATTTATTGCGTTGTTTTAATAGACTCTTGAGTAGTTCATTTATTTCGATGACGTATTGTAGGATAAACTTATTTGAACTGGAAGTGGTTAATAAAGAGTTAGTATCGTTATTGATAGAGAGTTTAAGAGAATATTTAATCTGATTTAGCTCTCTATTTATAAAATGAATTCTCAAGGTTTGAATAATGAAAATCATAGTTAAAAAAAGAGATATAAAAATTAAAAGATTTGTACATGTGTTATTCATTTGATATCCTTTTTTGAAAATTGATTCACTCCAAAAGAATTTATTATTAAAGAAGTAATAATTGAGTATAAACTAATTTTGCAGATGTCCAATACATTGATTGAAAATAATTGAATACCTTGCACAAATGGATTTATATCAAATAAAAACTGAAAAAAATATGAAGAAGAATTCAATCCAATACTTTGACTATAAAGCGAATAACAAATTAGTCCCATTATAAATGAAATAAATGTCATAATAATGCTAGTCATTGATGTTTTAGATTTAGTTGCGCACAACATTCCTATTATGTTGAAAATTGTGGATAGGGCAATACATATTATCCAACCTACTAACAATATAAAAAGATAATGATAAATATCATCATTGAAAATAATATTTCTTTTAAAAGAAATGATTGTTCCTACAACAAGACTACTGAAGTAGAGAATAGAAGTTGCGACAATACCTGTGAATAGACTACTTAAATAGATATTCGAACGCTCAAACCCGGCAATTATTTTATTACGTATTGTACCATCACTATACTCTGTTCCATAAAATATGCTTAGATAAAAAGGACTTAACAATCCAATCATGATAAGGGAGAAAAAGAAAGAAAACTCAATTGGAAAACAACCTTGTTGTACTAGAATTAAAGACATAAATGCTTGAATAATATTCACTAAAATAAAAGCAATCCAGAATGGTTTAAAATGAAATAGTCGATAAATATTGGATTTAGTTAATCTACGCATGGATATTTCCTCCCACTAGATTGATATAATAGCTCTCTAAAGTTTCTTCTATTTCATGTACTGATACGATTTCGCAACCCAGTTTTTCTAGTTCTTTAGCTAATAATGATATTTTAACTTTTGTATAAATATGAGCAATTTGGTGATCAATAATCTTGTACTCACAATTGAGTTTTTCAAGAACACAAGATAATACAGTAGTATCACTAACGTTGATAATGATGAATTTTCCATATTCATTGAATAAGTCAGTTGAACTTATTTCCTTAATTATATGGCCTCTATCAATAAACCCATAATGTGTAGCAATTCTAGATAACTCATCGAGTAAATGACTAGAAATTAAGAAAGTGATATTTAATTCTCGATTGAGCTTGAGTATAAGCTCGCGAACTTCGATAATTCCTTGAGGGTCTAATCCATTTGTAGGTTCATCTAATATAATGAAATCTGGATTATTCACCAATGATATAGCAATGCCTAAACGTTGTTTCATACCTAGAGAAAAAAACTTTGCTTTTTTCTTGCCACAGTTTTCTAAACCCACCATACGAAGCAATTCATCTATACCATCCATTGTTGGAATTCCTTGTAGGTAGTATTGGTATTTGATGTTGTCGTGTGCACTCATTTCTAAATAAATTGCTGGTGTTTCAACAATAGCACTTATCCTTTTTTTGGATTCACTAAAGTTTTTTGATTTATTATCAATATTAAATAACTTGATATCTCCAGATGATTGATTTTGTAAGCCACAAATAATTCTAATCAAAGTTGTTTTTCCTGAACCATTTTTGCCTATAAATCCATATATTGCGCCTTTTTGAATCGTCATTGAACATGAATCTAATGCTTTAAAATGATTATAGTTTTTACTAAGTGAATGAATTTCTAAAATATTTTCCATTTGCATTACTCCTTATAAATAAATGGTAAATCTGATAAGTAATGGAATTAATAAATTAATAGTAAAGAATTAGTAAATATTATTTTAACTTGAAACCGATACCCCATATCGCTTCAATATACTCTTTTCCAGTTAATTCTCGAAGTTTCTTTCGTAAATTACTCATATGCATTTTCAAGGATGAATCTGTACAATCAGGAGTATCTTGTGATATATTTTCAAGTAAATTTGATTTTGTGATAATTTGGGTGGGATTAATCGCAAGAACTTTTAGAATGGAAAACTCAGTTCTCGTTAAGTGGATGGATTGCTGGTTATATGTGATTGTTCTAAGGTCGATATTTATTTCTATATCATCAAAAAATAATCGTTTTTGTAAATGAGGATTAGCAGATTTTAAGTGTATAGCGATTCGAGCTAATAATTCATCAATGTTAAAAGGTTTGTTTAAGTAATCACATGCACCGTTTTGAAGTAAGTGTATCTTGTTAGCTACATCTGTTTTCGCACTGACCACGATGATTGGATATTCATTTATTTTCTCTAAAATATCTTCGCCACAAAGTCCTGGCATCATTAAATCCAGAAGGATTAAGTCTGGTTTATATGTTTTAAGCAACAAAAGTGTTTCAGATCCTGAATAAGATCTATTTACAGAATAACCTTCATGCCTAAGAGTTTCCTCTAACATGTTGCCAATAAACATATCATCATCAACGATTAGAATATTTTTCATATCTTATCAATCATCCCTCTCTAAATTATTGTGTTAACACAATAATACAATATAAATATTTAATATTCAATGATATTCGATAACTTCACTTTTGAAGTGAAAATATACCGTAACATATATTGAATTTGGAAAATTTTATTCAATTTTTACTGTTTTCTTTACTAGTTTCTTTACCTTTTTTAATCATAATCAAGGTGAGTTCAAGATAAGGAAGGTATAGAAAAATGAAAGTATTAATATATTTTGAGGCACAGAAAATGATATCAAGATCAGGAATAGGAAGAGCAATGAAGCATCAAATGGAAGCATTACGTCGTGAAGGAATTGATTTTACAACGGATAGTAAAGATGATTTTGATGTTCTACACATTAATACAATCGGACCAAATAGTATGAATTTAATAAATAAATGCAAAAAGAAAAACATACCAATTGTTTTTCATGCTCACAGTACCGAAGAAGATTTTCAAAATTCGTTCATTCTTTCAAATCAATTATCACCATTATTCAAAAAGCATTTAATTAATTTATACTCAAAAGCAGATGCGATTATTACTCCGACAAATTACGCAAAAGGATTATTAAAAGGATATGGAATATCCAAACCGATCTTTTCAATTAGTAATGGAATTGATTTAAAAACATATGAATATTCTGAATCAAAAGTAAATGCATTTAAAAAAGCATTCAATATTCCAATGAATCAAAAGGTTGTAATCTCAGTAGGTCTTTATTTTGAAAGAAAAGGAATATTAGATTTTGTAGAAATCGCAAAAGAACTTCCGGAGATAACATTTATTTGGTTTGGATATACACCACTACTTACTATACCTAGAAAAATTAGAGAAGTAATAAAAAATCACCCGGAAAATGTCTTATTTCCAGGTTATATCTGTGGAACCATAATCGAAGGTGCATATCTAGGTGCAGACGCCTTTCTTTTTCCAAGCTATGAAGAAACGGAGGGGATTGTTGTCTTAGAAGCTTTGGCATCAAATCAACAAATTATCATTAGAGATATTCCAGTATTTGAGGATTGGATGAAAGATGGGATAAATTGCTATAAGGCTCGCAATAATTTAGAGTTTGTTGATTTAGTAAGGAAGGTAACTGATAATAATTTGCCAAAACTTACTTCAATTAAAAAAACAGCTGAAGCAAGAAATTTGAATAAAATAGGTAAAGAATTAAGATTAGTCTATGAATCAATATATATGAGAAAAGAACAAAATACTGACTTTCTTAGTAAGGAAAGTAAATGAAATGAAGATTTTAATTATTACAGTAACGGCTGGATATGGACATAACTCGGTTGCAAAATCACTTCAAAGTGCTTTTAGTGAAGATGATGTAACAATTATTGATCTATTTCAAACTACAAATAATAGAATTAAGATGGTTGTCGAAAAAGGATATGACATTTTAACTAAAAAAATGAATGGAATATATCGCATTATTTATAATCATGCTTTAAAGAACTCATCGAATAAATCTAGCAGCATATTTAAATTAGTGAAATATGCTACAACAAAAAATGAAACTAATATAATTGAAAAGATTAAACTGATTTCACCAGATATTATATTTTGTACGCATGTATTTGCAGCATTAGTAATGAATAAGCTAAAAGTAGAAAAGATAATTCAAACTCAAACATATGGAATAGTCACAGACTTTACTATTCACCCTTTTTGGGAACAAGTAGACAACATAGAACATATCGTGATTGATAATCAATTAATGAAAAGTGAAGCGTTAAGTAGAGGTATTCGTGAGGAACAGATATTGATTCACAAAATACCAATTGATCCTAAATTTAATATCATGTATTCAAAAAAGAAATCTAGTGATATTTTAGGATTAAATCCTAATAAAAAAACGGTGCTTATGATGGGTGGGGGAGTAGGATGTGTTGATTATTATAAATATGTTAAGCAATTACTATTACTGCCTGATTCATATCAATTTCTAGTGGTATGTGGAAAAAATAAAAAGCAATTTAATAAAATGACGAAGTTAAAACAAAAGAATAGTAATAAAGAAAATTTATATATTTATAGGTTTGTAGATAATATTGAAATCTTTATGAGTGCAGCAGATTGCGTTGTAACTAAGCCAGGTGGACTTACGGTATCTGAAGTTATATCAAAAAAACTTCCATTATTTTTAATTGATCCAATAGCAGGTCAAGAAGAACGAAATTTAGATTTTTTAGTTAATAATCAGTATGGAATCAAAATATCAAATGATTATAGATTGGACAAAGCGATTCAAGAGTATTTTTCGTCGGTTGAATAGTAACCAAATTCAAAAAAAGTAGAGGTATACTCTACTTTTAGGTTTAAATAAATTATTTCTCATTCATGTATTCTAATCCAAGTTCTTGCATTTGTTCTAGAACGGTAATGATTTTTCTACCACGGTTTTCGGTTAAATAATAATCAACACGTAATGGATATCCTTCATGAACATCTTTTGTCACAAAGCCATATTCGATTAATTCTTTTAAATGCTCAATCAGCATTTTTTCAGTAATTCCGTTGATATCTTTATGTAATTTAGCAAGCGAGGTTTTTCCAAGTCGTAAGCGCCATAAAATGATTGGTTTCCATTTTCCTTTTAGCATGTCATGTGTTAATTCCAAAGGGCATGTATAGCATTCTCTTAGTTTCATATCATCTACCTCGCTATTATTTTAACACATCATTTAAATTGATGGGTGCTTAAGCGATATTTCTTTAATTTTATGAAAGGGAATAGAATTAATTGATATACCCACAAGGATACCTATTGAAGTATCAATAACACGGTTTATGGCAAATGTAAGTGGACTTATATCTAAATTATGATTTACAGTTACACTTAAAAATACAACACACATTAGAAATGTTCCGCCTTCTTGTTTTAGAAGTCTTGATACTTGAATAATCGGTATAAGTAATAAAGACAATAAGATATAACGAATGAAATCAAATTGGATTGATGGAAGTAAGCGTTCGATATATAAGTAGATAACACCTGCAATAGCGCCGATAATAGTTGTAATCTCTCGTTTCTTTCCTTCTTTAAAACTGTCCTTTGTATTTTTTTGGATACAAAGAATGGAAGCTATTGCACTATAAAATGGTATTCCATTGTTGCGTAATTCATCAAGCATAAAACAGATGAAAACAGATAAAACAGTTTTCCAAGTTCTTAATCCAACTTTCATTAAAATTAGTTGTTATAAAGACCTTTCAATGTTGCGCACTCTAAGATATGTCCATCCATTGCATGGTGTAGTTCATTAAACAAGAAACCATTTTCTAAATCTAATTCTGAATCTAAAGCATAAACATGAAGTTCGTATAAATGTGCTTGATCAGGTGGCATCATTCCTCCGTAGAAACATGTAGCTTCCTTAGGTAGTTGACCTCCTTGCATGCTCGTCCAACTGTTTGATCCTTGGATAAAATCGGTAGCGTTAATGGATTCATTTTCTTGTAATTCATTCTTTTTGATATTCGCAGCTAACCAGTGAATCCATACAAACCCACCAGAAACAGGATAAGCATCTTTGTCTTCTAATACGATTGCATAGGATTTTGTATTTGCTGGTGCATCCTCAATCATAAAAGGGAAAGAACAAGATGGGACACCATAACTATTTACCTGTGTTCCTCTTACTCCATATTTATCGTCAAAAACGCCGTTATTAATTCCTTTACTTGTAATTTTCATTATAAATTCCTCCTTGTATACTTGTAGTATAGATAAGAATTAGATATGCGTAAATTACCCACTTTTTTGTGGGCATATAATTGTTTGGATATCGCAAAATAATTTATTAAGAAATAATTAGTTAATTTAATGAAAATGTATTGATAAAATGTCAAAAAATTCAAAAAGAATATTGTCTGAATAAAATAAATATGCTAGAATACTAAGGCAGTCAGTTAAGAATGCAGATGTAGTTCAATGGTAGAACGCGACCTTGCCAAGGTCGACACGAGGGTTCGATTCCCTTCATCTGCTCCAATTATAAAATAAGCCGAATTAATCGGCTTTTTTTTTGCTTTATTCATGTTGTTTCTACTCTATAAGAAAGTGTTTAAATCTATACACTTTAATAATACAGGGCAGTGTAAGATATTTTCGATGTTAAAAAGGGAGATAACTTTTTGAATTATAAAGTTTAAATTATAATAATCTCATCAAAATAGCTAATTAAAT
>NZ_JAVWNC010000011.1:0-51135 GCF_036637135.1 Anaerorhabdus sp.
TTATTGTTGATATTGACAAAAGAGAGTGGATAGTCTAAACTTCATGTATAAAGACTACACGAGTAGACTTGAGGTGGTAAAATGAAATTAACAAGTACAGAGATTCGTTTCATGTCATTGATTTGGGATAATGAACCTATTCAATCAGGAGAATTGGTTACAATTTGTGCTGATGTTTTTGATTGGAAAAAATCAACCACTTACACTTTCTTAAAACGGTTACAAGAAAAAGGTGCAGTAAAGAATGATAGTTCAATGGTATCTGCTCTTGTAAAAAGAGAAGAGATTCAAAAGTATGAAAGTGAAGATGTGATTGAGACAACCTTTTCAGGATCATTACCTAAGTTTGTTACAGCTTTCTTGTCAGACAAGAAATTATCAAAAAAAGAAGTAGATGATTTAAAAAACTTAATTGATAACTATAAAGAATAGAGGTGATTCCTATGGAATTAATAACATCGCTATTTTGTACAATCTTATCCATGTCATATGGTGCAAGTATTGTTATTGTTGTTGTATTAATAGTTCGATTGTTATTTAAAAAAGCCCCTAAAATATTCAGTTACACTCTATGGTTATTTGTATTAATTCGCTTACTAATTCCAATTTCATTTGAAAGTAAAGTAAGTGTTTTAAGTGTGCCTTCGACAATTACTTATCAGGTATTAGATGATATGCCAAAGGTTAGCGAAGAAATACAAAAAACTGTCTATCAAGGTATTGAGGTAAATCAATCAATATCATTGATGAATATTTTAGCACTGATTTGGATCATTGGAATTGTGGTGTTGATTCTTTATTTTAGTATAAATTATATTAAGCTAAAACAAAGACTACGATTTTCAATTCGAGTTGTGGATAATATTTATGAATCAGATTCGATTTTATCACCATTCATTGTAGGAGTTTTTCATCCAAAGATTTATATCCCAATGAATTTAAATGAAAGACAAAAACAAATTATATTAGCGCACGAAATTATTCATATTGAAAGAAAAGATTCATTAATTAAGTTTGTTGGAATCATGATATTAACTGTTTATTGGTTTCATCCGCTTGTATGGTTGAGTTTCTATTTAATGTCAAAAGATATGGAATTCTCATGTGATGAAAAAGTTGTGAATCGATTAGGTACAGAATGTAAACAAAGGTTTGGTATGACATTGCTAGATTTTGCAACAAGTCCTTATGTTATGGTTGTGTCTTTTAAAGAATCGAACACAAAAGAAAGGATTAAAAATATGTTGAACTATAAAAAACCAAAATTTTGGGTATTAATCTTTTGTGTAGTTATTGGGTTATTTCTGATTGTACCATTACTCACTAATCCAAAGTCAGCACCAGAACCAACACCGAAGATTGCACCAACACCAATAGTTAATGAAACTCGTGAACCTACTAATGAGGCAACTGAAGAATCCGAAGAAATTCAAGCATTTCGAGATGAAATAAATGATTTTACAATAGAGGAATTAGAGGAAAGAAAAACTTTGCTTGTTCGTGAACAAGAAGAAATTGAAAAAGAAATTGAAGTTTTAGAGAATGAAGAAAGTGATCTGTTAATAAAGAACCAACGAATGGAAGAATTATTAAAAAAACTTAATATGAATAAAGCTAAGATAGAAATTATCAAATCTAATACTGAAATAATCAATTTTGAAAATAATGTTCAGGAGATGAAAACAGATTTAGAAAATAAGAATCTATCTTATATTGCACCTTTAGATAAGTATGAAGTAACTTGTAGTTGGGGATGTTATATAGGACATGAAGCATTTGATATTCGAGATCCAAACAATTCTAATGCGGATGTTAAGGCAATTGCTGATGGTATAGTTAATGAGGCAAGTTATGATACTAATAATGGAAACTATATCATTATTGAGCATGATAATGGTCAAAGCAGTTATTATGGGCAATTAAAAGATGAATCTACTCTTGAAGTTGGCGCAAAAGTGAATCAAGGTGACAAACTGGGAGTTACTGGTATGTCTGGGAAGGCATCAGGATCTCATCTACATTTCTTCATTATGGAGACAGAGACACAAAGTCGTTTATCAAATTCATTAGAATTAGTGCAATAAAAGTGGGGAAACCCACTTTTAAAAATGCTTGTTTTACAAATTTAGAGAAGAATATTTTATAATAAATACAAAGAGAGGTAGTTTATGAATCTAAAACAATATGAATTTGAGGCAATAATAAAAAAAGTGCCAGATATAGATGGTGCATATATTGAATTTCCATATGATGTTAAAGAAGAATTTGGTAAAGGCAGAGTGAAAGTTTATGCCACCTTTGATGGCGAACCGTATGAAGGAAGTCTTGTACGCATGAAGACGCCTTGCCATATCATTGGTATAAGAAAAGAAATTCGTGCTAAAATAAATAAGCAAGCAGGAGATACAATTAAAGTCGTGATAAAGGAGAGAGAGTAAGATGAAGATGTTATTTATTTGTTACCCAAAATGTACAACTTGTCAAAAAGCAAAAGCATGGTTAGATACAAAGGGAATGGAATATGAATTTAGAGATATTAAACTCAATCATCCAACAGAAAAAGAGTTGAAGCATTGGATACAAAAGAGTGGATTACCCATCAAGAAATTTTTTAATACAAGTGGTATGTTATATCGTGAATTAGAATTAACAAAGAAATTACCAACAATGAGTGATGAGGAACAAATCAAATTACTTGCGACGGATGGTATGTTAGTGAAAAGACCTTTGATTATTTGCGATGATAAAGTACTAGTAGGATTTAAGGAAAAGGAATGGGAACAACTATAATGGATACACTACAAGCTATCAATACAAGAAAAAGTATACGTAAATATACAAATGAGGCAATATCTGATGAAATGATTCATGAATTATTGAATTCAGGTTTTTGTGCTCCATCCGCAAGAAATCGTCGACCTTGGCATTTTGTGGTTATTCAAGATCGTGCTAAATTAAAAAAATTATCTGAGTATGGAAAATACTATAAAATGTTAAACGAAGCACCACTTGCGATTTTAGTATGTGGTGATACCGATTTATTAGAACATGATTATATTATCAATGATTGTTCCGCGGCGGTACAAAATATATTGTTATCTGCCCATGCAATGGGATTAGGAGCAGTTTGGCTTGGGGTTAAAATTGACTCCATGAAAGAATGGTATCAAACTGAATTTGAATTACCTCAGCATATCATACCTGTAGCATGTATATCGATTGGTCATCCAGATGAAATTCGCGAAAGTAGTGACCGTTATGAAGAAAGCAAAGTACATTATGAAAAATTCACTCGTTAAGACCTTACTAGTTACTTTATCATTGGGATTTTTAACATCATGTTCTAGTGATTCAGGGTTTAAGACAATTGATTCAAAGGAAGCATATCGCATGATTCAAGAAGAAGATGTAGTCATTTTAGATGTTAGAACACCGGAAGAGTATGCAGAAGGACATATTGAAGATTCCATCAATATTCCATTGGATGAAATAGAAACAAGATTTGAAGAATTAAATAAAGAGGATACGATTCTTGTTTATTGTCGTAGTGGTAATCGTAGTAAAAGTGCATCGAATTTATTAGTTAAACAAGGATTTACTCATATTTTTGATTTTGGAGGTTTAAATACGTGGAAATATGGAATTGTCAAATAATTGATAATTCCTTTTATTATGAATAAAGGATAGTTTATAAGATTAATAAGAAAGTATATCATTTTGAAATAAAATATATTTTCATGGAAATGTGTGCGTGCTATAATAATAACGTTTTAGGGCAACCTGAACATGGAGGAAAAGGTTAATGAAAAAAGTTTACGAAGGGAAAACTAAAGATGTTTATTCTTTAGACAATGGCAATGTTCTTTTGAAGTTTAAAGATGATTGCACAGGAAAAGATGGAGTATTTGATCCAGGTGAAAATTCTGTAGGTTTAACAATTGATGGAATTGGTCGTGCAAATTTAGAAACATCTATTCATTTCTTTGAAATTCTTAAAGAAAAAGGTGTAAAAACACATTATGTAGATGCAAATGTGGAAGAAGCTACAATGGAAGTTTTACCTGCAACAGTATTTGGTAAAGGGCTTGAAGTAATTTGCCGTTTAGTTGCAACAGGAAGCTTTGTACGTCGTTATGGTGCTTACATTGAAGATGGAACTGTTATTCCTAATGGATACGTTGAAACAACATTAAAAGATGATGATAAAGGGGATCCACTCATCACAAAAGATGCTTTAGCATTATTAGGTATCATGAGTGAAGAAATGTATGACAGCATGAAAGAACAAACAATTGAAATCACAAAAGTTGTTGCTGAAGATCTAAAGAAAAAAGGTCTAGATTTATATGATATTAAATTTGAATTTGGTTATAATAACAATGAAGTAATTCTAATTGATGAAATCGCTAGTGGAAACATGCGTGTATACAAAGATGGTAAGATTGTAGAACCTATCGAACTTACATCAATTATCTTAGCTAAATAAATAAAATCCAGTCATGTGCGACTGGATTTTTTCTATTTCAGAATTTTACGAATGATATTTAAAGTCTTATCATTTTTACTATATCGTAATGGTAAATCAATTAAGTATGAATTATTTTGAATTGATTTTGTATGAGAGAAAGTATCAAGACTATATTTACCATGATATGTGCCCATACCACTTTGCCCAACACCACCAAATGGTAGATTGTGATTCGCAAGATGCATAACACAATCATTGACGCAACCACCACCAAATGATACTTCATCAGTGATTTTCTTTGTCGTAATGCTATCTCTACTGAAGATATAACATGCAAGCGGTTTAGGTTGTTGTTTCACGGTTTCGATTGCTTGCGATAAATCTTCATATTCAATAATAGGAAGAATTGGTCCAAAGATTTCTTCTTTCATAACAGGACTCTTAAATGTAGCGTGAGTAAATAGGGTAAGACCAATCTTGAAAGTTTGATCATCAAAAGATGTTTCTGTTTTATACATTTCATCACCGATTAATTTCTTAATTCGAAGATATGCTTTTGCAGATATTAAACGAGGATAACTTTCTTCATTAATACCTTTAGGACATTGTCTTTGGATTTGGTCAATTAAGTGTTCAACTAACTCATCTTTTACATTTTTATCTACAAGAATATAATCAGGAGCAACACAGGTTTGTCCTGCATTTAATAATTTAGCCCATACAATACGTCTTGCAGCTTGCGCAATATTTGCACTACGAGTTACAAATGTTGGACTCTTGCCACCAAGTTCAAGTGTTACCGGGGTTAATGACTTAGCTGCGTGAGCCATGACCATCTTTCCAACTCGTTCACTTCCTGTAAAGAAGATGTAATCATATTTAAACTTGAATAATAATTCAGGATCTACTTTTGGATCTAATGCATACACTGTATCAATAGTGAATGTTTCATTAATTAATTTTTGAAGTAGTGATGATGTAGCATAGCTACTCTTTGAACTCTTGATAATAGCAGTATTACCTGCAGCTAACGCACCTACTAAAGGTGCTAGTGTCAATTGTACAGGATAATTCCATGGAGCTAGGATAAGCACAATACCATAGGGTTCTTTTAATGTATAACTATACGAACCTAATAAATGAATTGGTACACATTTATAAGAAGGTCTTGCGAATCTATCTAACATTTTTAATGCAGTATGTATTTCTGAATAGACAATACTTAGCTCAGTTAAATAAGATTCAGACTTAGACTTACTTAAATCCATATTTAAAGCGTCTAATATCTCATCCTCATGTGTTTTTAACATATGCTTAAGCTTCAATAATTGAGCTTTACGAAATTCGACAGTTTTAGTTTTGTTTGAATCGAAAAAAATTCTTTGATGATTCATTATATCTTGATAAATCATAAATACCTCCATCCATCTATCTATAAATATCATAACATAGAATATTAGAAATGTATTTTGAACATATTGTGAAATATCATATTCGTTGACTTCTATAGAAAGCGTGATGTAATTAGAAGTAGGAGGTGTTTTTATGATTAGAAAGATACCATCGCGTTACCTAGTTTTAGTTACTACAATCTTCACTTTATTGATGAATAGTTACACCAATATATTCAAATTTAATGGATATTCTACAAAAGATATTTCGGACTTATATCCTAACTTATTCACTCCAGCACCAATTACCTTTTTAATATGGAGTGTGATATATATCTTATTAATCGTTGTTGTATTCAAATATTTCAGTAAAAAGCAATTGAGTGATATTGAATTTAATACCATGAATCGTATTGGATATATATTGAGTATTTCCAATGTGTTTAATGGAATATGGATGTTGTTTTGGCATTTGAATCAAATCACAATCACGGTTGTGATTATGTTAGGAATTCTTGTGACCTTGTTGATGATTATGTTTGAATTAAGAAAATTTAAACCTGATATTTGGTTAAAAAGTTGTTTTGGTATATATACGGGTTGGATAAGTATTGCAACCATAGCAAATATTGTTGTTTTCTTGGTATCAATCAATTGGAATGGCTTTGGTAAATCACCTGTTACATGGATGATTATCATTACAATAGTAGGTTTAATAATTACATCACTAACTGCATGGAAGTTTAAGAATCCGTATTATATGGCGGTGATTATATGGGCATATATAGGAATCTTAATTACACATTTGAGTGGAACTCAAAATACACTCATCATAGGAACAGTGAGTGGTTGCATCGCTATTGAAATTGTGGTATTACTTTTAGTAATGAAAGGTAGTCTCTATAATCAAGCAAAACAATTAAAATAGAGTATAAGGTTTATTATGCAGGTTGAGGGTAAAATTGTTTTAGTTCGTGTTGATAATCGATTAGTACATGGACAAGTGGGTGGTCCTTGGTCTGCAAGTTTAGATGTTAATGTCCTCGTGGTGGTTGATGATGAGGTTGTATTGGATCCTCTTCAACAACGTTTGATGGAATTTGTCGCAAAATCAAATAATATCCGTATTTTATTCTTTTCAATAGATGAATTTGTGGAAGCGGTGCAAGATAGTAGTCCTCATTCTAAAATGTTCTTAGTTGTAAGAAATGTACAAACAGTAAAGAAATTATTAGAAAAAGATTTACCGATTGATGCAGTAAATCTTGGCAATATGCATTATGAGAAAGGGAAAGTTCCTTTGTCTAGAAAAGTATATATCAATGAGGAAGATGCGGTTTCAATTCAATCAATCCTTGATCATGGTGTAACTTGTTTTGTACAAGATGTACCTGGAAGTTATCGAGAAGAAGTTACAACTCTTATTCACATCAAGTTCAAGAAATAGTCTTACGCAATGTTGAGTTTGGTATACGACATTGATCACGATATTTCGCAATACATCGTCTAGAAATATGAATATCTCGTTCCTTAAGTAGTTGAACTAACTGTTCATCACTGAAGGGGCGATTTTTATTTTCGTTTTGCACTATTTTTTTGATTTGATCTTTAATGGCATCACTACTTAATCCATCCGTACTTTGGTTGGTAAATAAGGAAGAAAGTAAAATGACTTTTTCTTGATATTGCATAGCTTTGTTTTGGATACAACGAAAAACAGTAGATGGATGTCGATTCACAAGCTCAGCTACTTGTTTATAGGTGCAAGGCTTAAGGGGTAAGTCGTGTAAAATAGAATCTTTTTGAATATGAAATAATACAGTACATATCTCTTGTAATGTGGATTCTCTTTTAGCTAATGAGTTAAGTAATTCTTTTAATACACGAGTTTGTTCCTTGATGTATTTTTTAACTTCGACATCCGCTGTCTCATTTAGTTCTTGGTTGATAGATAAAAATTGGCTTATATTTTTTGTTTGGATGATGTAATCATCATCGGTTTCTATGATTGTAATTTCAGGGTAGATATAATTGGAAATATGATTGAAATTTGCACCTGGTTTCGGATTGCATAATTTTATTTTGCTTAAACAATATTTAATGGTATTTTCATCTGTTTCTAGAGCCTTAGCAACTTTTGCGAAATAACCTTTTGATAAATCTTGTAGATAATCGATACATTGTATAACAAGATCTTGGTCTTTGATTTGCATTCTTTTACATTGTATCAATAGACACTCTTTTAAATCTCGAGCTCCTACTCCATAGGGTTGAAGCGTTTGAATAAACAACAAACTTTCTTTTAATTCTTTAATTGTAAAGTGAGTAGCACGTTTTATTTCTTGAAATGAAGTAAGTAAATATCCATTAGAATCTAAATGATAAATAATAGCCTTGGCACAGTTTATATTCTTGAATTTACTTGTGTTGATTTGTTCTAATAGTTCATCTACTAATGAAATATCATCAGTGGCTGCGATTTGATTGAAATCAATGTCATGACTTACTGGGTAATAATCTGAATGTATTTCTAATAAAGGATGTTCTTGTACAATCTCATTAACAAGCGTTTCAACATCAGTTTGATTCATCGCTAAAACAGCAAGGGATTGAACTTGCTTCATTGAAATCTTATGAGTAGGTTTTAATGTTTGTATTAATTTAGTTTTCATGTGCTCTTCGACCTTAACAAGATTGTAACATAACTTCATTTACGTTAGAATATGTTTAATGAGGTAGAGCTATGAAAGAAAAATTACTAGAACTCTTAAACTTCTATACCGAAAAGAATGGACCTGTACCAATGGAATGTTTTACTGCTTCATGTCTTGCAAATGAATTGTCATTGAGTAGAAACAGTGTATCTCAATACTTAAATGAATTCATCCAAGACAATAAAGTTGTTAAAATTAATTCGAGACCTGTCTATTTTTTTGGTGTTAAAGAGTTAGAGAAACAAGGAATAGAGTTAGAAAATAGTGTCTTTGAGTCATTTGAAGAACTAACATTAAAAAAAGAAGATTTTGATCGATTGATAGGAGCTCGTGATTCATTGCGTCATGCGATTGAACAATGTAAAGCAGCTATTAGTTATCCGCCACTGGGATTACCAATATTATTGAATGGGGCTACAGGCACTGGTAAAAGTAGAATTGCACAAACGACGTATGAGTATGCAATTTGTGCAAAAATCATAACACCAGAAAGTAAGTTTGTTGTAGTCAATTGTAGTGAGTATGCAAATAACCCTGAATTATTGACTGCGAATTTGTTTGGTCATAAAAAAGGGGCTTATACGGGTGCTGATAAAGACAATCCAGGTTTAATACAACTAGCTGATGGTGGAGTCCTTTTTTTGGATGAAGTGCATTGTTTGAAGGCTGAATGCCAAGAAAAGTTATTCTTATTCATGGATAAAGGAGTATATCATCGTGTAGGGGATAACGAAAATTGGTTCCATTCGGACGTTCGGCTGATCTTCGCAACAACTGAAAATCCTGAAGATGTCTTATTGAAAACACTATTGAGAAGAATTCCAATTGTAGTTAAAATACCAGCATTAGAAGAAAGACCAAGAAATGAAAAATCTGCGCTTTTAGCATCAATCTTTAAAAATGAATCAAAAGAAATTGGTAAAACAATAGAGATAAGTTCATTAGCTTATCAAATATTTATGGATACAACTATACCAGGTAATGTTGGAGGTTTAATGAATAGTATTCGTGCTACGTGCGCGAATGCGTTTCTAGAGGATAACCAAGGTAGTGATTTACTTGAAATCCATGCGAATAATTTACCTGAATATGTATTACAACTTGCTCCAGTAATTAACTTTAAGCTACAAGGCACTAAAGACAAGAAAATGGTGAAATTGTGTTTTCCATATCAACCCAATCCATATGATGCGAAGTTAATTGGGGTTTATGAAAAGATGTTGGATAGTTATCGTAAATATCAAGAAAACCCATTGACGAACCGTATTCTCAACGAAACACTTCAAGGAGTCATAGATCAATATAGTGATTATTTAATGTTTGATCGTAGTCAAGGTTCAAGTCCTAATCATGAATTTACAAAAAAGATTACTGATAAAATATTTTCTATCGTAATGAATCGGTACAACTTAAAAATAAGTAACAATGATATTTTACTTGTATCTCGTTATTTAAGTGAATATGCAAGACTTAGTCACGAACTTAAGAATTGGTTAAGTAATCATACCCAAGAAATTCATGACTTCTCAGAGATATTCCAAATGAAGTATCCTCGTGAATATGCAATAGCGACTGAAATTGTTGATAACATTGGAATTAACTTGGACATTGAAGTAGATGAAATGATGAAGATCCGATTGATGTTGATGATTTGTGATATGCATCGTGAAGAATCCAATAACAAAACGATCGCTGTTATCTTATGTCATGGCTATTCAACGGCATCATCACTTGCCGACGCGGTGAATAAGATGTTAAATGTAAATATCTTTGATGCAATTGATATGCAATTGGATGTTAGTGTTGATAAGATTACAAATCAACTAAATGATTACTTGAAAATGAAGAATTATTTTGATGATTTGGTTTTGCTTGTTGATATGGGTTCATTGGAAGATATCTACAAAGGAATTAAGCAAATACCGAATGTGAATATCAGTATTGTGAATAACGTAAATACAAAACTTGCGTTAATTATTGGAAGTAAGATTAAACAAGGGGAAGATATTTCTAAGATATTACAGACTGCTTGTTTAGATACAACATCGCAATATAAATACATTCAAAACCGTGCAAAGAAAAAAGCAATTCTCTCTGTATGTGCTACAGGAATGGGTGCTGCAGAGAAAATTATTGACTTATTTAAGAAAAGTTTACCAAAAAACATTGATGCAGAGATTGTTAGTTACGACTACAATAAGCTTGCAGAGCATGGTAAGACAGATTATATATTTGAAAAATATGATGTTTCTTTCATATTAGGAACAATGAATCCATACATTGAAGACATACCATTTATCGCTATTGAGGATTTAGTACTCAACTCGGAAATGGATCAATTGGAATCATTGATGAAAGACTTCTTAAGTGAAGATGAAATCGAGATTATGAAGAAAAACATCATCAAGAACTTTACATTAAACAATATCGTCAACCATTTAACAATATTAAATGCTGAAAAAGTATTGGATGATGTAGAAGAATTGGTTATTGGTATGGAACAACACTTATCAAAACCTTTGCCAGCAGCAAGTAAAGTTGGGCTCTATGTTCACTTATCGTGCTTAATTGAACGCTTGATACTGAAGAATGAAGTTCAACTTATTGAAGAACCAATTGAGTTTATTGAAAACCATGGTGACTTCATTCAAATAATAAAAGAGATATTTAGTGTCGTAGAAATGAACTATAGTGTCGAAATACCTGTTTCTGAAATTTATTATATATTTAATTACATTGAAAATTACTTATAAATAAAGGATAATTAGCGTGCCGACATAAAGTTGGCACGCTTTTTGCTAGATAAAGGGTAAGGAAATGGAGGTGAAATGATGAAAGGAGAAAATATTCTTTTGACACGTATCGATAATCGCTTGGTACATGGACAAGTAGGGGTGACTTGGACAAAAACTATCGGAGCAAATTTAATTGTAGTTTGTGATGATGATGTAGCTAATGATCAACTTCAACAACAATTGATGACTTTCACTGCTAAATCAAGTGGTGTAGGCATTCGTTTCTTTACAGTTGATTATACTGCACAAGTTATTGATAATGCTTCACCTGACCAAAAGATTTTCCTTGTAGTTAAAACACCAGAAACAGTTAAGCGCTTAATTGAACAAGGTGTTGTATTAAAGGACGTCAACGTTGGTAACATGCACTTCTCAAATGGGAAACGTGCAATCACAAAGAAAGTTTATGTTGATGATCAAGACATGGCTGATTTAATCTTTGTAAAGGAACATGGTAGCAATGTTTATTGTCAAGACGTTCCAGGCGACTCAATCGAAAAAATTTAAAATAAAAAAGGAGAAAGA
This sequence comes from Anaerorhabdus sp., assembly GCF_036637135.1. Lineage (GTDB taxonomy): Bacteria > Bacillota_I > Bacilli_A > Erysipelotrichales > Erysipelotrichaceae > Anaerorhabdus. Next base: position 11,894 of record NZ_JAVWNC010000011.1, read on the forward strand.
AAAATGCAAATCACATTAATGCAAGGTTTAATGCTTGCAATTGCCGCTATTATTATCGGTGTGGATTACTGGTTAGAAGCATTATTTATTTTCCGTCCACTTGTTGTATCAACAGTGACAGGAATTATATTAGGTAATGTTCAACTAGGTTTAGCAACAGGGGCTTTAACAGAATTAGCTTTTGCAGGATTAACACCTGCTGGAGGAACACAACCTCCTAACCCAGTTTTAGCTGGATTTATGTCAACAACAATCGCATACACAGCAGGTGTAAGTCCTGAAATCGCATTAGGATTATGTTTACCATTCTCATTCTTAATGCAATATGTAATTTTATTCTTCTATTCATCATTTTCATTCTTTATGGCTGGAGCTGATAAAGCTGCAGAAGAAGGAAATGTTACGAAAATTCGTAATATTAACATCACAACTACACTTATCGTAGCATTATCATATGGTGTTATCGTATTTGCTTGTACTTACTTAGCACAAGAACCTATGGCACAATTTGTTACTGCAATGCCTGCATGGTTAATCCATGGTTTAGAAGTTGCAGGAGGAATCTTACCTGCTATCGGATTTGGTATGTTACTACGCGTTATGATGAAAGCAAAATACATCCCATTCTTTATCGCTGGATTCTTAATGATGAACTTCATCCCAATGAACAACCTACTTCCAGTAGCAATGTTAGGTACAGCATTTGCATTGTTTGATTTCTTTAATGCAAAAGCAAGAAGAACTGCTATTGAAGAAGCAATCAAGAACAATTCAGGAAGCACAGGAGGAAATAAAAATGTCGGCATCTAAAAAACTTACTAAAAAAGATATAACAATGCTAGGTTTACGTTCATCTTTCCTACAAGCTTCATTTAACTATGAAAGAATGCAAGCAGGTGGATGGTTACTAGCTCAACTTCCAGCATTAGAAAAAATTTATGCAGATGATCCAGAAGGTCTATCAACTGCAATGACAGATAACCTTGAATTCATTAATACACATCCAAACTTAGTTGGATTCTTGATGGGATTATTAATCTCTCTTGAAGAAAATGGAGAAGACCGTAGTTTAATTAAAGGTTTAAAACTTGCTCTATTTGGTCCTATCGCAGGGATTGGAGATGCTATCTTCTGGTTTACATTCCTACCAATTATCGCAGGTGTCTCTTGCTCATTTGCATCTCAAGGATTAATTATTGGTCCAATTATTTTCGTAGGTGCTTATTTAGCTATTTGGGTATTACGTATCGTATGGACTCATATGGGATATCGTTTAGGTACTAAATCATTTGAAATGCTTCAAGAAAACTCAGATATTATTGCAAACTCTGCAACAATTCTTGGTATCACAGTTATTGGTGCTCTAATCGCATCATATGTAAAAATTAATTTATTGCCTGTAATTAGTGTTGCAGGAGGAATCGAAGTTAGTATCCAAACAGCATTCTTAGATACTATTTTCCCTAAAATTTTACCTCTTGGATATACATTATTAATGTTCTACCTTCTAAAGAAGAAACAAGTAAGCCCAGTAATTCTAATCATTGGAACAATCGTTCTTGCAATTGCTTGTTCATTTATTGGATTACTATAATCTATCCCTTTCCAAGTTAGATGTACATTCGTGTACATCTTTTTTCTTGTTTAAATGCGGACATAAATAGAGGGGTTCATTGACAATAGTCTTAGAATAAGTGTAATATTTAATAAATATTCAACCAAATTCATCTTAATAGATCTATAACGTAAATAATCATATGGATTTAATAAATCATTTTTAACTACAATTTAGTATCCTGAAAAGTTTATAAAATAATTAAAAGGGGGAGATTTTATGCATTTTTTTAAACAGGGAAACAAACATATGTTGTTAATTGCGATAACACCTGTATTGGTAGTTGTTGCGATTATTTCATTAACCACGCTCATAAAGGATATCTTTAATTTAGATCCCGGATCATTGATATCTACCGTAATTTCAGTATTAGAGGCTGTAGGGTTGATTATATCTTTGATTATTGCGATTAAACAGCTATCTGATTCGAAAGAGATTACTCGGGCAACATTTTTAATTGAATTAAATAAGTCATTTGTTGAAAATCAAGATTACTTGGATTTATATAATATGTTACAAAACTGTTTAGACAATAGTTGTAAATGCAGTAATAAATGTAGTAATTCAAGAGATATAAATGTACCTTGTAATTTAAATGTATTAAAAGGACAAATTTCAAACTATTTAACTTTTTTTGAAACGGTTTATATTCTACAAAAAAATGGTGTTATATCATTCAATGTAATAGATGATTTATTTGCATATCGTTTCTTTTTAGTTGTGCACAGTAAAGTAATCCAACAAATGAAAATCAAAGCACAACCACAAAACTTTAGAAATATTTTTTGCTTGGAATATGAATGGATGGAATGGCGTAAAAAACATGGTAAAGATTTAGATGATTCAATTGATACCGTTTATAATCGGTTGAAATTAAAAGATTTAGTTGAACCAGGACTTTATCAAGAATTAATTAAATCGAAAGTGAGGTAAATCAATGCAAATAAACAATAAGATTCCCTTTCATGAGTTTGAGATTAGGCAGTGTAATTTAGATGATTTAAATTTAATATTGAATCTTCAAAATGAAACATTAAGTAATCTTACAGAAAAAGATTTATTACGAGAAAATAGTGTTGATATGCTTGAAGAATGTTTGTGTAATCCTCATGTTACAATAGGTGCTTGGTACAAAGGTGAACTTGCAGGATTTTCAGTTTTGTATTTTCCTACTAAAGATGAGGAAAATCTTTCGTTATCACTTAAGGATGTAGATATTAGCCAAGCAAAAGTAGCGAACAATAAACTTTGTATTGTAAGAAGTAAATATTTTGGAAATTCTCTTCAATATCATTTAGGAACCCTCATTGAAGAATATGCGAAAGGTAAGAATATCAATTTGTTATGTGCAACTGTTTCTCCTAAAAATAAATATAGTCTAAACAATATGGAACGTCTGGGTTATACATGCAATAGAACATTAGAGAAATATGGGTTTGAAAGGAAGTTGTTTTATAAAGTAATTAAGTGACATCTACAATAATAAATATAAGAAGAGGATGAACATAACACATGTACATCTTTTTCTTTTGTGATGTTATAATAAAATCAGGTGATAAAGATGGACTTAGGAAAAGATATTAGGAAATATTGCAATTTGCTGCATTTACAAAATGATCCAATGGTAATTCGTTTATTTGAGACTGAAAACTCATTACTGATGTATAAGAAGGACATGGATTGTTACTTCATTGCTTCAGAAGACGAGAATGAATATGATGAATTAATGAGTCATATTGATTTGAGCTTTTGTAAGGCATTTTGTATTCAAGAAGAAGGTTTATGCAAATATATTCAAGGAATGGATGATGCATTCAAATGTTGTAATTACTTCTTTGATGGTGAATCTATTGAATTTAAACAACGAGATGATATTGAAATTAGACTACTAGATGAAAGTTATTTTGATTTTGTCATAGAAAATTATCATGGATATGATGATACAAGATATATAATGAGTCGACTTGAGAGTGGTAATATCTGGGGTGCATTTAAAGAAGAAGTATGTTGTGGGTTCATTGGTTTCCATGATGAGGGGTCAATGGGTATCTTGGTTGTTCTGGATGAGTTTAAACTACAGGGTATTGGTACATATTTAGAATCATTTCTAATTTCAAAATGTTTGGAAGATCATCGTTATGCATTTTGTCAAGTTGCACCATATAATGATGCATCAAAACACTTACAAGATAAATTAGGATTGAAACCACATCCCAACATAATTACATGGGGTAATGTTGAAGGAGAAGAAGATGATTTACGTAATTAAATCCAATAAACTCCAACTTGTTGAACAAGAGAATGATGAATTACCTATAATCGCATACTTAACAATGGAAGAATTAAATGCACATACCAATATTCCTGAATTAGTTAAGATAATATGCAACAGTAATCAGGCTCAATATAAAAATAGTGTGGATGATTATGATGGATTTACATTTGGTATCATAAATGTCATAGATATATGCAATGTCTATAATGAGAAAGATCGTATTGCGTTCTTAATCATGAAGAATCGCTTTTATTTCATTGAACTCAAAGATGAGAATAGGAGTGTATTCAATATCTTTGAAACAGTTACTAAGGCTTATCTGGGGAATGCAGAGTTTGAAAAGATTATCGCTTTACTTTTGGAAATGTTATTGCAGAATGGATATGAAGTGATTGAGGATATTGATAAAAAGATTTCAATTATGGAGTCAAGTGTTGTTGAGGAACGTGCAAGTTCTAAATTGAATCGAGGAATTTTTGCACTAAAAGATCAATTAAGTATCTTGAAGAATTATTATCAACAACTGGAAGAAATTGGATTGTACCTACAAGAAAATGAAAATGATTTATTTGATGAAAATAAATTGAAACATTTTAAACATTTTGCGAATAAGAGTAATCGTCTTTATGATGCTTGTGTTGCAAAACAAGAAGATTTGATTCATCTAAGAGAAGCGTTGGATGCAATGTTGGATTATCAATTAAATAACATCATGAAATTGTTTACTGTGATTACCGCGATTTTCTTACCTCTTACGTTAATTGTGGGTTGGTATGGTATGAATTTTGCGAATATGCCGGAGCTTGAATGGGAGTATGGATATATGTTTGTCATAGGCATTAGTGTTGTGGTTGTGTTTGGATGCTTATACTATTTTAGAAAGAGGAAATTGATATAATATGGAAGATAAAAGTAAATTATTAGAAGAAATACTTGAGGATGTTGATGAAGAAATGACAGATGAAGAAATCATTCATTTGTTACTAGATCGTAAAATGGCAAAGAAAGAAATCAAAACAAAACTTACTGTTGGTGACAAGACTGCAGATAGTCTTGCGAAGTTTGCGGGAAGTTGGACGTTCATTATTATCTTTATGTCTATTTTGTGTGGTTGGATGATGTACAATTCAGCTGTAGAAAAGAAGTTTGATCCTTATCCATTTATTTTGTTAAACTTGGTTTTGTCTTGTCTTGCAGCAATGCAAGCACCGATTATAATGATGAGCCAAAATAGACAAGAGGCAAAAGATAGAGAACGTGCTGAAAATGATTATCGCGTAAATGTGAAAACAGAAATTATTTTATCTGATTTACATCTAAAAATTGATCAATTACTAAAAAATCAAGAAGAATTACTTAAGGAAAAGAAATCAAAAGAGTGATTCTACTTTAAGTTGCGTAGATGCAAGTTGAGGTTGGTGGAAATTTATTGAATGAATCTTATGATTAAGATAGTTAAATAGAGGAGGAATTACAATGACATTTTCAGATAACTTAAAACAAATTAGAAAAGAAAAAGGATTAACGCAAGAGGATTTAGCCAATATGTTGGATGTGAGTCGCCAAGCGGTATCGAAATGGGAATTGGATGAAGGATATCCCGAGGTTGAAAAACTGATTTTATTAGCGAGTCAACTAAATATTTCATTAGATTATTTAATGGGAACAGCACTTGCGGATAAACCCTTATCCACAACCAATACAGGGAAGATATTAATCGCATCTTATGATGGAAAATCAATTGTAAATTGTCATAAGATAACATCATCTAATGTATTCGCAACTAAAAAAGGTGAGCCTAAGTATGCTTTGTTTGGAATAGATGGTTCATCGTTTTGGGGTGATAATAGTACATTGTTGGGATGGTATAAAGATAATGAATCCATTCAACAAGAAATAAGTGAGATTATGCAAGCGATGAAACAAGGACTATCAAGTTATGAATTAAAGTATGCATTAAAATCAGAAGGACTTTTTGGAAAGTTGTTTAGATTATAAAAACCTAACTAGAAATCAGTTAGGTTTTTTAATATTATGCAGTTAAAATTAAACGCGATATTTACTTGAGTGAAGAGATACTTTTACTTTCTCTTCTTTTTTTGTTAATTGGTAGATGTGTGCTTCATAAGGTGCGAGTTTCATTACTCGACGAAGTTCTTTATCTAAACCATTGTGAAGTAATTCAATGCCATCTAATTTTTCATCAAGCGTGATGTCGGCAGCTTGCTTCGTTAGGTTAATAAGAATGAGCAGTTCCTCTTCATCGTTGATGCGTTTGAAACATAAAATACTTTTATGGTCTTTATTTAGTTCAATAAATTTACCTGTGCATAATGCTTCATGTGACTTTCTTAATACGATGAGTTTTTTATAGAAGTGGTAAATCGATTGAGGATCTATCATGCTATCATGAGCGTTGATGTGGATATAATTTGGATTGAGTTTGATCCAGGGTGTTACACTTGAGAAACCAGCGTAGTTTTCATTTGACCATTGAACAGGTGTTCTTGCGTTGTCACGCGTCACATAAGCGCCAATTTTCTTAGCGATACTAAGTGGTACATGTAACATATCGTGCATGGCTTGTACACTGTTAATGGCTTCATAATCTTTCCACTCACTATAGTCTAGTTTTAAGTTGGTCATACCGATTTCTTCACCTTGATAAATGAAAGGAGTACCATAAAGTGTAAAGTTATATAAGGCTAGAGCTTTAGCGGATTCAAGATAATACAGTTCGATATTGCCAAAACGCTCTAAGTGACGTTTGTTGTCATGGTTAGATAAGAAATTACCTACATAACCATTTTTTTCTTGCATCGCATTTTGCCATTTTCGTGTGACTTCTTTGAATTCTGAAGTTGTGAAACGATAAAATTTTCTAAAATCATATTTACCTAATGAACCATATCCCAGCATACTAATATCAAAATGAAATGTCATTTGAATCCCTTTACTATCAGGGTTTGTATACTTCATTGCATCATCAAGTGTAACTAAACATCCTTCTGCTAAACCAAGTGCATCATATTTAGATAAAACCTTCTCATTCATTTCTTTTAAGTAGGTATGAACGAGAGGACCATTAAGTAAATAATCATCAGGAAATTGATATCCTTTTTTTTCAGGGTTTTTATCAGGTAATCCATCTTTTTTATCTATGCAGTTAATAACGTCCATTCGAAAACCATCAACACCTTTTTTGAGATAGAATTCCATGACATTGTATATTTCTTGACGAACTTGTGGATTTTTCCAATTCAAATCTGCTTGGGTTGGTGCAAAAGAAGTTAAATAATAAGAATGTTCATTTTCTTTAGTCCATGAACTACCTCCAAAAAAGCTCAACCAATTATTAGGAGGATTACCATTCTTACCTTCCTTAAAGAAATAGAAATCACGATATTCACTATTTGGGTTATTATAGGCATCAATAAACCATGCATGTTTCGTTGATGTATGATTCGCAACTAAATCCATGAGTATACTCATCCCTCTTTTTTTAAGTTCGAATAGAAGTTGATCAAAATCATTCATTGTTCCATATTCTGGTGCTATTGCGTAGTAATCACTGATGTCATAGCCATAATCATCATTGGGAGATGCATAAATGGGACTCAACCAAATACAATCAATTCCTAGTTCTTTTAAGTAATCAAGTTTACTTATAATTCCTTGTATGTCGCCTATACCATCATTATTACTGTCTTTAAATGACCTTGGCCATATTTGGTATATGACTGAATGTTTAAAATCTATCATGAATACTCTCCTATCTGTAGTTTTATTATAAACTTTTACGTTCTTCTTGTATAATAAAAGTAAGGAATCATGCAAGGAGATTTAGTTATGGAAAAATTTATCATGGCAATTGATCAAGGAACAACGAGTTCACGAGCAATTTTATTTAATCATGATTTAAAAATTGTTCAAACTGCACAAAGAGAATTTACACAATACTTTCCTAAGCCAGGTTGGGTAGAACATGATGCGAATGAAATTTGGTTAAGTGTTTTGTCATGTATGACGGATTGTATTGTGCAATCCGGAATTGATCCTGGACAAGTTGTGGGATTGGGTATTACGAATCAAAGAGAAACAACAGTTGTTTGGAATCGTGATACAGGATTACCAATTTATCATGCGATTGTATGGCAATCACGTCAAACCTCAACGATTTGTGATGAACTAAAAGATAATGGATATACCGAATTATTTGAAAATAAAACAGGATTAAAAATTGATCCTTACTTTTCTGGCACGAAGATTAAGTGGATTTTAGACCATGTGGAAGGTGCAAGAGAACTGGCGAATCAAGGGAAGCTTATGTTTGGAACGATTGATACATGGCTTGTATGGAAACTATCAGGTCAAACTATACACATTACTGATTATTCCAATGCATCAAGAACATGTATCTATAATATTTTTGATTTGAAATGGGATGAAGAGTTATGTTCAATTTTAGATATTCCATTAAGTATGTTACCAGAAGTAAAAGCATCAAGTGAGATCTATGGTACAACTGCAAGTTACCATTTCTTTAATCGTTGTGTACCCATAGCAGGTATTGCTGGAGATCAACAAGCAGCCCTATTTGGACAAGCATGTTTTGAAGAGGGGGAAGCCAAGAATACCTATGGTACGGGTTGTTTCCTTTTAATGAATACAGGAAGTAAACCCATCAGAAGTAGTCATGGCTTAGTAACTACTATTGCTTGGGGATATGATGGAAAAGTCACTTATGCATTGGAAGGTAGTGTCTTTGTAGCAGGTAGTGCAATTCAATGGTTAAGAGATGGATTAAAATTCTTTGCATCAGCTTCTGAAACTGAAAAATTAGCACAAAGTGTTCCAAGCACGGAAGGTGTTTATTTAGTACCCGCGTTTGTTGGCTTGGGTGCACCTTATTGGAATGATAAATGTCGTGGTGCGATGTTTGGTATAACTCGTGGTACAACAAGAGAACATATTATTCGATCAACATTAGACTCACTTGCATATCAAACAAAAGATATCTTAGATGCCATGCAAGAGGATAGTAAAGGGCAACTAATTTCACTTCGAGTTGATGGGGGAGCAGTTGCGAACAATTACTTAATGCAATTTCAAAGTGATTTATTAGGAGTTAATGTTGACCGACCACAAATATTAGAAACAACAGCAATGGGTGCGGCAGCATTGGCAGGTCTTGCGGTTGGTTTTTGGAAAGACAAAGAAGAAATCAAACAATCACTCATTATGGAACGTATCTTTACACCAAAAGAAGATCAAATGAAAATGAATAAAATCTATTCGGGCTGGAAACGTGCAGTAAAAGCATGTATGGCTTATGAGGAGGAATAATGTTTGATGTCATCATAATTGGCGCAGGTATTGTTGGATGTTTTATCGCAAAGGATTTAAGTCGATATGACTTGAAAGTATTAGTACTCGAAAAAGGAAATGATGTAGCGATTGGTGCGACCATGGCGAATAGTGCAATTATTCATAGTGGACACGATCCGTTAGATGGAACATTAAAAGCTAAACTCAATCTTGAAGGAAACAAAATGTATGAATCAATATGTAAAGAATTAAATTGTTCATTTAATCGTATTGGTGCCTATGTACTTGCGACCAGTGATGAAGAAGTGGAACAATTAAATTTATTATTTAAACGAGCTCAATCACGTGATATTCCATGTGTATTACACAATAAAGATGAAATTAAAAAACATGAACCTCATGTTAGTGATGAAGTTGTATTAGGTTTATGGCTACCTTCAACTGGAATAATCTATCCCTGGGAAGTTGCGATTGCATGTATGGAACAAGCAATACTTCATGGTGTTGAATTAAAACTAAATCAAGAAGTAATAGACTTCAAGAAAGAGGATATTTACCAAGTTATTACTTCCAATAACAAATACCAAACAAAATGTATTGTTAATTGTGCGGGTGTTTATGCAGATGAAATTTATAAGATGATTGATCCTTCGATTAATTTTTCTATTACTGCAAGAAAAGGTGAGTATTTTGTTTTGGATCATTTACAACAACCATTAGTTCATCATGTGATTTATCCAGTACCATCATCAAAAGGTAAAGGTGTTTTAATTGTCCCAACAACACATGGTAATACATTATTAGGGCCTACAAGTTTCGAAATTGATGATAAATCTGCAATAAATAATACTCATGCTGGGTTGAATTATGTTAAGAATCAAGTCGGAAAATTAATTGATCACATTCCATTCGATAAAGTTATTCGTACCTTTGCGGGGAATCGCCCTACAGGAACAACGCATGATTTTATTATTGAAGAAGCAAAGCTTTTTCCTGATTTTTATAATGTTGCAGCAATCGAGTCTCCTGGACTTGCATCAGCTCCTGCTATATCTAAGATGGTTGTATCTATGTATGTAAACAAACATAATCCTGAAGAAAAAAAAGAGTATGTTATTAACGCAAATCATGATCCTAAACTAAATGAACTAACAATTGAAGAAAAGAATGAGTTCGTTAAAAAGAATCCACAGTATGGTCGTATGATTTGTCGATGTGAAAAAATAACTGAAGGTGAAATTGTAGATGCAATTCATCGACCTTGCGGTGCAACAACCATTAAAGGGGTAAAGAAAAGAGTTCGCCCTGGTATGGGAAGATGCCAAGGAGGATTTTGTGAACCTTTAGTTTTAGATATTCTCGCAAGAGAACTGCATAAGACAAAAGAGGAAATCTTGTTGGATGATTTAGGATCCAATTTACTTGTTGAAAGGACAAAACATGATGATGAAGAAAGTTAAATGCGTAATCGTTGGTGGGGGTTCTGCAGGATTAGCTGCAGCATTATCATGTGATCAAGAAGGAATCAAAGATATCCTAATCTTAGAAAGAGATCAAGAATTAGGCGGGATACTCAATCAATGTATACACAATGGATTTGGTTTACATACATTCAAAGAAGAATTATCAGGACCATCTTATGCAGAACGATACATTGATTTCATTAAAAATACTGGAATACAAGTTAAGTTAAATACGATGGTTACATCAATAAATAATCAAAAGGTCATAGAATATGTAAACTCAAAAGAAGGATATGTTCAAGTAAAGGCTGATGCAATTATTCTAGCGATGGGATGTCGAGAAAGAACGAGAGGTGCTATTTCAATACCGGGATATCGCCCAGCGGGTATATGGACAGCAGGTACTGCACAACGCTATTTGAACATGGAAGGTTATTTGTGCGGTAAACGTGTTTTCATTTTAGGGTCAGGTGATATTGGTCTAATTATGGCTAGACGCATGACGTTAGAAGGAGCAATAGTTTTAGGTGTTGCGGAGATTATGCCGTATTCCAATGGATTACCTCGTAATATGAAGCAATGTCTAGAAGATTTTAATATTCCACTTTATTTAAGTCATACCATCACCAATATAAAAGGATTAAATCGTGTAGAAGCTGTCACAATCAATGAAGTCGATCAAAACTTACAACCCATCGAAAATACAGAAAAAACATTTGATGTAGACACCATCTTATTATCAGTAGGATTAATACCAGAAAATGCATTAAGTGAGGATGCACATATTCAATTACATCCCAAAACAAAAGGGGCAATTGTGAATGAATCTTATATGACGAGTGTGCCAGGCATCTTTGCATGTGGTAATGTACTTCATGTTCATGACTTAGTGGACTTTGTAAGTCAAGAAGCTAGTAAGACAGGAATTGCAGTTGCTAAGTATCTAAGTAATAAACTCAATATAAATGAAGGATATCCTTGTCTTGGAGGAAATGGTATAGGGTATGTTGTACCGATGTTGATACAACCTGAAAATATAGCATCGTCATTAGAAATTTTATTCCGTGTTACTAAACCATTACAGGATGCAACTCTTGTAATAAAAGATGGAGAACGTATTGTTCAAGAAATAAAAAAGAAGCATTTGAATCCATCAGAAATGGAAAAAATTGTGCTTTCCAAAATGATTTGTGAGGGTATTCAACACGGTATCCAAATTGAGGTGAAATCATGAAAAAAGAGATGATTTGTATTACATGCCCGATGAGTTGTCATTTAGTGATTGATATTGAAAATAATGAAATACTTTCAGTAGAAGGTAACACTTGTCCCCGTGGTAAAGAATATGCAATTAATGAAATACTTCATCCAGTACGCATCTTAACATCAACAGTCGTAATCCATCACGCTTTGAATTCTAGGTTACCTGTGATTACATCAAAACCAGTTCCCTTTGACCAAATGAATCGTGTTATGGAAGAAATCAATCGAATAGTTTTAACTGCACCGATTCATGTTAAAGATGTTGTTATAAACAATGTGTGTGGATTGGATGTGGATATTATTGCCTCAAGATCCATGGAAAGAATAGACTAAAAATTTGGAGGAACTATGATTAAGAAAAATATACCTAATGCTATTACATGTATTCGAATACTCTTCGCATTTATAATTCTTTTTGTTGAAATCAGAACAATCAATTTCATACTTCTGTATACTTTCTGTATAGTAAGTGATTTACTGGATGGTTATTTAGCAAGAAAATTTGATTGCGCAAATAAGTTTGGATCAATATTGGATAGTACAGCAGATTTTATATTCTTGTTTGTCATGATGATTCGATTTATTCCAATGATTGATGGTCCTAATTGGATATTCACATGGATGGGATTTATATTTATCTTACGTCTTATTTCTCTATTTATTGCTGGGTGTAGATATCATACTTTTGTTTTTTTACATACATATTTAAATAAGGGTACTGGCTTTTTAATAGCTATGTGTCCTTTGCTAATATTGATTCTCAACATTGAACAATTAGCTTTGATTATTTGCAGTATTGCTAGTCTTGCAACAATAGAAGAACTACTAATCAATGGTACATCTAAGTCTTTGGAAAGAAATGTTAAAAGTATCAAACAAATGAATTAATTATTGGAAACAAAAGGTAGAGGCTAACTCTACCTTTTATGTGAGACTTCACATAATATTCATGCAGATACCATTTAATTCCCATATTTTTGTACTAAAGTATGTATAAGGAGGATTTCCATATGAAAATCCAATCGAGTCAGCAATTTATTGAACAAAAATATATGATTCATGAAACAGACGTTGAAAAATTTATGAAATGTGTAGCTCATAATATTGAAGAGGATGAACATTTCAAATATACAGTTTATAACATTTATTATTCGCAAGTGAGTGACGATTTGATATCCAAGGTATTTAAGAAAAGAATAAACAAAGAAAGAATTAGATTAAGAAGTTATGGAATACCTCAAGTTAATGATCCAGTCTACATTGAAATTAAAGACACACTAAAAAATATGACGACAAAACGACGTGTTGAAATGAGCTTAGATGAAGCTTATGAATTATTATCAAAACAACATGAGTGTGGCGATAATGAAGTGGATGAGTTATTGCGTAATAATGGATTAATACCAAAGATGTTTGTGGGTTATGAAAGAGTAGCGTATTGTAGTAAATTCAATCCCCAAGTGCGTATTACATTCTCAATGAATATGCGATATCGTACAAATGATTTTAGGCTATGTGACATAGCGGATAACATTTCATTATTTCAAGAAGATTCAATTCTCATGGAAGTCAAAGGTGAAGAGTTACCTGAGTGGTTATTGGAAGCTATATCAAAGAGTGGATTTAAGCAGTTAAATCCCCAAAAAGTAAGCAAAACATTCAAGAAAATTGAGGAACAATATCAATTATCCAATATTTTGTACTAAAGCACTTGTTTCAACTACAAAGTTCAACATAATTATGCTATCCTAACAGTAAGAATGAGAGAATGAGAGAATGAGAGGTAGAATTATGCGCTTTGGAGTAGTAGGAACAAATTTTGTATCAGATTTCTTTATGAGTGGAGTACATCAAGTACCTGAAATTGAAGTCGTAGCGGTTTGTAGCGGAAGAAAAGAGAATGCTATTAAATTTGCGGAAAAATATAAAATTGAAAACGTGTTCGATAATTATTTAGAAATGATTGATTCAGGGAAGATAGATGCTATCTATTTAGCGGTTCCAAATCATTTACATCATGAAATGACATGTGAATGTATGAAGAGAAAAATACCGACTTTAACTGAAAAACCTTTTGCTACTAACTATCGTGAAGCAAAAGAAATGATGGATTTATCGAAAGAGATGAATACATATTTACAAGATGGATTAATTCCAATGTATACAGAGAATCTTAGTATTGTAAAAGAAGCATTACCGATGATTGGTAAACTACGCCGTGCAGTATTTACATTTGGAAAATACTCATCACGATATGATGCTTATTTAAGAGGCGAAAATCCAACGACTTTCCGTCGTGAAATGAGCAATGGATCGCTAATGGATTTAGGTGTTTATTGTATTGGTGATGCAGTTGCGTTATTTGGAAAACCAAAATCAATAATTGCAACAGGGTTATTACTTGAAACAGGTGTAGATGGATTAGGTACATGTTTAATGCAATATGATGGATTTGAAGTAACAATCCAACATTCAAAAATTACTGATACAGAAGTAGTATCTGAAATTCAAGGTGAAGAAGGTATTATTCAAATTAATTTATTAAGTAGAGTTCAAGATATTTGGGTAACATCTAGAAATAAAACAGGAGGATGTACATTAGGTGTTAAACCTGGTGAAAAAACATTAATTTCTCAACCAAGTTTAGAAGGATTTACATATCAATTAAGAGATTTTATCAAGAATGTTGAAGCAGGACGTATTGAATCAGAAGTATTCCCTCATCAAATGTCTTTAGATATTATGGAAGTATGTACTGAAGCAAGAAAACAAATGGGTGTAATTTATCCTGCGGATGAAAGAGACGCATAATGAAAACGTTATTAATTCATGTGAAAATACATCAACATGAAGAAGACGCATTACTTATTATCGATAACAAGATCGCAAAGATTGGTTTTCTTTGCGATTTTAATCAGGATGAAATGGATGAAATTATTGATTGTGAGGGTAGAAGAATATTACCTGGATTCAATGATTCTCATTTACATCTAATTGGTACAGGTGCTTTCGTAGCGAGTATACAATTACAGGATTGTAAATCAGTAAATGATGTATTACAAAAAGTGAAAGATAAATTACACACAAAAGCTAAAGGTGAATGGATTATTGGAAGAGGATGGAATCAAGATAATTTTGATGAAACTGTTTATCCAACTAAACAAATGTTGGATGAAATTACAGTCGATCATCCAATTCTATTAACAAGATGTTGTGGGCATATTGCGGTTGCGAACTCCAAGGCAATTGAACTTGCGAAAGTTACAAAGGATACGAAAATTGATGGTGGTGATTTTGATTTAGATTCAGGGTTATTTAAAGAGATGGCAATTGAAGCAATCCACCATGCATATCCAGAAACAACAATTCAAGATTTAAAAGAGTATATTCAAGTTGCGACTAAAGAGTGTCATCGTTATGGTATTACCTCAGTTCAAAGTGATGACTTTGTAACATTAACTAAAGATTATCATTTGCCATTATTAGCATACTTAGAACTTGAACAGGAAGGTCAACTACAATTGCGCGTAAATCAACAGTGTCAATTTATTGAACGTAAAGATTTTGAACAATTTATTCAGGAAGATCAACTTCAACACAAAGACAAGGAATTCTTCCGTTTAGGACCAATTAAAGTTGTGGGAGATGGTTCACTTGGAGCCCGTACAGCAAAGATGTCTAAACCATATCATGATGATTCACAAACAACAGGTATGACTAATTATACGCAAGAAGACTTTGATTATTTTGTAAAAATGGGTATGGATTACAAAATGGGTACAATTATTCATACAATTGGTGATGGATGTCTAGATATGGTACTTTCAAGTTTTGATAAATATCATGATGAGAATAACTCAAATCGTTCGGGTTTAGTTCATGTGCAAATTACGCGACTTGAACAACTTGATAAAATTAAGAAATATCATTTACATGCATACATTCAATCTTGTTTCATCGATTATGATTCACGCATCGTAAGAGATCGCGTAGGTGATGTTGCGAATACATCGTATGCATTTAACACTTTATATCATTCAACAACGATATCTAATGGTTCTGACTCACCTGTAGAGCCTGTAAACTGTTTTAATGGAATTGAATGTGCTATTCGACGTTCGAGTATAGGTCGGAATAATATTTATCGACCAGAGGAAGCATTGACACTTCAAGAAGCAATTGATTCGTATACAAAAGATGGAGCCTATGCATCATTTGAAGAAACTATTAAAGGACAACTAAAAGAAGGCATGTTGGCAGATATTATTGTTTTAGATAAAGATCCATATGAAATAGAAGTAAGTGATTTGCATACAATTCAAGTTATACGCACGATTTTCAATGGAAAAACTGTTTATTCGAGTTTATAACAATTGAATTAAACTGATTGTACGGTGTACAATACTACAAGGAGGATTTCGTTATGAAAACAGTATGGGAAAAATTAAATAGTGCCCAAATGAAAGACGTATTTGATTTTAGCGAAGGATATAAGAAATATCTTGATGCAGGTAAAACAGAAAGAGAATGTGTTGAATCTGCAATCGCTTTAGCTAAGAAACAAGGCTTCAAAGATTTTGCGGCAATGAAAAATAAAAAACTTAAAGCAGGAGATAAAGTATATTTCGTCAATAAAGAAAAGAATTTATGTTTATATGTTATTGGCACTGAACCACTATCAAATGGTTTAAATATATTAGGTGCACATATTGATTCACCAAGAATTGATGTTAAACAAGTACCAGTATATGAAGAAGATGGTTTAGTGTTACTGGATACACATTATTATGGTGGTGTTAAGAAATACCAATGGGTAGCGCAACCCATGTCATTGCATGGTGTTGTGATTAAAAAAGATGGTACAAGAATTGAAATTAGAATAGGTGAAAAAGATTCTGATCCAGTTGTAGGAATCAGCGATTTATTAATTCATTTAGCGAGAGAACAACTTGTAAAATCTGGTGCCAAAGTAGTAGAAGGGGAAGATCTCAATTTATTAGTTGGTTCGATTCCAGATACGAAAGCTAAAAATGAAAAAGTAAAAAGTTACTTCTTAAATTTATTGAATCAAGAATATGGTATTGAAGAGGAAGATTTCATTAGTGCAGAACTAGAAATTGTACCTGCTGGAAAAGCAAGAGACTATGGATTAGACCGTAGTATGGTCATGGGATATGGTCATGATGATCGTATTTGTGCTTATACTTCATTGATTGCTATTCTTGAAATGAATAAACCAAAACGCACAAGTTGTTGCATTCTTGTGGATAAAGAAGAAGTTGGTTCTCAAGGGAATACAGGTATGCAATCTCGTTTCTTTGAAAATACAATTGCAGAATTACTTGAAGCAACTGAAGGGTTTAATGATTTAAAACTCAGAAGAACATTCACAAATTCTAAAATGTTATCAAGTGATGTATCTGCAGGCTTTGATCCAAACTATGCAAGTGTATTTGAAAAGAAAAATACTGCATTCTTAGGTATGGGTATTTGTTTAAATAAATACACTGGAGCTGGTGGAAAAAGTGGATGTAGTGATGCAAATCCTGAATTCATTGCACAAATACGTAATGTCTTTGATACTTCGAAAGTACAATTTCAAACAGCTGAACTTGGTCGAGTAGATGCAGGAGGAGGCGGAACTATTGCCTACGTACTTGCGAATCTAAACATGGAAGTTATTGATGCAGGTATTGCAGTTCAAAATATGCATGCCCCTTATGAAGTTGCGTCAAAAGTTGATATCTTTGAAGCATATCGTGGATATAAAGCATTCTTAGAGAAAATTAAATAATCATAAAAATCATTCAACATCTTTGTTGGATGATTTTATTTTGATACAATGAAATAAAGATAGGAGATAAAATAATAATGATAATGAAAAAAATGATTTTTACTACGATGCTAATAGGAATTTCGATTACAACTATGGCATGTAGTAAACAAAATGATATTGTTAAAACAACTCCAGAGGAAATCGAACATATTCCAAATGTTACACAGTTAGAAGAAAATAATAATCAAATCTATGAGTTCTATAATGGGTTAGGCACACTTAGATATTCAAATGATGCATCAATTGAATTCACTAATTTCAAACAAATCACAAAGGCTGATATAAATGCTCCTGATGATTGGATCTTTGCGAATCAAGATATAGAGGCAATATCATTTGATGTAATCGATAAGCAGACAAAGGAAGTATTAATGAATTTATTTGTGGTTAAGGAAGGTTATTTGTTTAATACAAATACTCTTCTTGAGAATGAGTCAATCAAAATTGAAACTATTTATGATGAAAATAAACCAATACCCAATGACATAAAAGCTACTGTGTTTAACAACATACAATTTAGTTTAGAAAATTATACCTTAAATGAAGAAGATATCTTAGAAAATTTACAAAGTTGTGCTGTGATTACTCCAATTGATAAGGACTATGCAAATGTTGCGATTTTATATGCATTACCAAAGTCTTTTCCTTTATGGAGTATTAATGATGAAGCGTTATTAGATATGATTGAGAGAAGTAAAACAGATATTTATACAGGTAAAATGAAAAATAGTTTATTTAATTCTTGTGGTATTCAACCAGAAGGTTTATATGGACAATATTTTTATTCTGATATTGTATTAAATGGGAATACAGTTGAACATTTACAAAATATCATTGAGAATGCATCGGTCAATATCCAAGTTGGTAATTCTGAAAGTGAAGACTATCTACTACTACCTATTCTTCCGATAAACATTTCAAATGTAGTTATAAATGAAAATGTAGAGTTTCTTAATCACGATGAGGCAGACGATTTTGTGGAACTTGATTTCACGTTAAATAGTGAGGGTAATCGTGTCTATGAGTTAGTGGATACGGTTTATGATTTCTTTACATTTGAAGTGCCTAATGATTTAGAGGAAAATATAACTATTGGATATACAAATCGTGGTAAAGTCTTTGGTATTTACTATAAAGGTATAGGATATGAAGGTGAAACAGTGATGGAGCCAATTTATGAGTATCTCATTGATCATGGATTTAATGCAGGTACAACATGTTGTGCTTCTTCGTGGTATACATCTTATCCAGTTACTGATTTCACAAATGGTTATCGCATCACAATGCTTGAGGCAATTTCATCTGATTTAGCAAATCATGAAGAATATATAGAAGCAACTGAAATAAGACTTGATTTAAATGATAAAATAGTTTTTGTAGAAAAGTAAGTAATTGTAGTTTAGGTACAAACCAAAATATTCTTAGAAATAATTAAATATAATGAGACTCTATGGTAATATGTAAACATAGAGTTTTATATTAGATTAATTTCTAGTTCAAGGAGATCATATGAATCCAACAAACATCAAGCACATGAAGGTAGAACAACCAAGAAAAGATTGTCCTTTACTATGTGGAAATCTAACAGATGATACGATGCATGAACGTATGCAAAAATGTATACAACAAATGAAGAGAAACAACATTCAACAACTTATCGTTTATGGTGATGTTGAACATGGGAGTAATTTTGAGTATTTAGTAGGCTATATTCCACGTTTTGAAGAAGCATTACTTATAATAAAAGATACAGGAAAAACGAGTTTAGTACTTGGTAATGAAAATCTTAATAAAGCTAGTAAAGCAAGAATTGATAATCAATCAGTTCACGTACCCTTGTTTTCATTGCCACACCAACCAAATCGCAAGGATATGACATTGGAGGAATTACTTTGTGATGCAGGAATTGAAAGGTTAAAAACTACTGGTATTGTTGGTTGGAAACTATTTACAAGTCCAATAGAAAATAATTCAATGATGTTTGATGTGCCTCATTATATTGTACAAACAATATATAAAATAGTTGAAGACAGAAAAATGGTTATCAATAAAACAGATTTATTTATTGGTGAAAATGGGATACGTATCACAAACAATGCAAATGAAGTGGCTCACTATGAATATGGTGCAGCACTTGCTTCTGATTGTATGTTAGAAGCTATGAATCATTTGGATGTGGGTATGCAAGAAGATGAACTCGCAAGCTATTTGGAGAATAAAGGGCAACGACGTAGTGTTGTAACCATTGCAGCCAGTGGAGAACGATATGTTCAAGGAAATATATATCCAACCAATAAACAAATTCAACTTGCGGATCCAATATCAATGACAGTAGGGTATCGTGGTGGTTTATCTAGCCGTTCAGGTTATGCGATAATGAGTAAAACAGATTTAGCAAACGATAAACAAAATTATTTGGTAGAACTTGTGATTCCATACTTCAATGCTTATGCTACATGGTTGAATAAGATTAGAATTGGAATGAGAGGTAAAGAACTGTATCAAATCATTGAACAAGTTTTACCAAAAGAAAAATTCAATTGGACACTTTGTCCAGGTCATTTAACTGCTGAAGAGGAATGGTTAACTTCACCAATCTATGAAGATTCAAATGAGATTATTCAAAGTGGTATGATTTTTCAAGTTGATATCATTCCAACCCTTGAAGGTTATGCAGGAACAGGTGCTGAAAGTACGATTGTTATTGCAGATGAATTATTAAGAAACGATATCATGAATCAATATCCTGAAATGTACAAACGAATGCAAGAAAGAGTTTTCTACATGCAACACGAGTTAGGTTTAGAATTATCTCATGATGTCTTACCAATGTGCAGTACCGTTGGATATTTGCGTCCTTATTTGCTGAATCGCAATCAAGCGATGGGATTTGAAAAAGAATAATCAAATGCATTAATTGTGGTGATCGAGTTATGTAGATGTATTAGGATGAATAAATATGAATTACATAAAAAAATAACTTAGATTTTACATCCAAGTTATTTTTTTCTCTTCATGGCTTATGATTCGTTTGATGTTTGATTTGTGACGATAAGTTACAAAGAGCAATAAAGCAACAAACGATAAGGATAAAGTTAAGTCTGGTTGAATAAAGAAAGAAACAATCGCTTCTATTCCTATCGCAATCATACTACTCAATGAAACCATCTTACATAAGTAAAGCGTTCCAAAGAAGATAACGATTGGTAATAAGAAAATTGAGAAGAATTGTCCTGTAACAAGTCCAATTCCTAAAAAGTATCCCATTGTTGTGGCAACTGCTTTTCCACCTTTGAATTTTGCGAAGATTGGAAAGCAATGTCCAAAGCAAACTGCAAGACCTGCAAGTATAGTTGCATCTTTAAACCACGTAGCACAAATAAGCACAGTGAAGGTTGATTTTAGGGCATCAAGTATCGTAACACTAACACCTGCAGCTTTTCCAAGCACGCGTCCAGCATTACTTCCTCCTAGGTTTCCAGAACCATGTTCACGCACATCAGTTTTATAAAATACCTTCCCAATAACAAGAGCCCAAGGGATAGAACCGAATAAATAAGCTATAAGTATAACAAGAATGTTTTGTAATGTAAAAATATTAGTCATATGTCATTTCTCCTGGTCATATTTTACCACACTTTTGGCTATTCAACTTTAACTTTTGCTTAAATTTTAGTATAATGTAGCAGATAGTGTTTTAACAAAGAAAGGGGTATCTTAGATTCTAATCTAGGTGTGAAAATATGGCAAATAATCAAAATTATGATGCAAATAGCATACAAGTTCTAGAAGGCTTAGAAGCGGTTCGAAAAAGACCAGGGATGTATATTGGATCTACTGATGGTAGAGGATTGCATCACTTGATTTGGGAAATTGTGGATAATGCTGTGGATGAAGCGTTAAACGGATTCGGTAATAAAATCACGATTACTCTTGAAAAGGGTAATGTTTGTTGTGTTGAAGATGAGGGTCGTGGTATGCCTGTTGGTCTTCATAAATCGGGTAAAACAGCCTTGGAAGTTATCTTCTCGGTATTACATGCAGGGGGTAAGTTTTCAGCAGAGGGTGGTTATAAAACATCAGGAGGATTACATGGTGTAGGGGCTTCGGTGGTCAATGCATTAAGTGAATGGGTAGAAGTTACAGTTGCAACTGATGGTAAACTATATCAAATGCGTTTTGAAAATGGTGGTAAAAAAGTAAGTAAGTTAGAAGTGATTGGTAAATCAACTAAAACTGGTTCTAAAGTTCGCTTTAAACCAGATGCAAAGATTTTCTCAACGATTGATTTTCACTACAAACAAGTGTGCGAAAGAGCACAAGAAACAGCGTTCTTATTGAATGGTATCACCATGCTTGTGAATGATGATCGTAATAATAAAAAAGAAGTATTCCATTATGATAATGGATTAACAGCTTTCTTAGAATATCTTCATGAGGATCGTGATGTATTGCATGAACCAGTTTGCTTTAGAGGAGAATTTAGAGGAATACAAGTAGATTGTGCATTCCAATATACTGATTCATATCAAGAAAATACATATAGTTTTGTAAACTTGGTTCGTACTGCAGATGGTGGTACTCATGAAATTGGATTTAAATCAGCTATAACAAAAGCATTTAATGATTATGCACGTAAGATGGGTATCTTAAAAGAAAAGGATAAGAATTTTGAAGGAACAGATGTTCGTGAAGGATTAACTTCAATTATTTCTGTTTCTGTGCCTGAAAACTTACTTCAATTTGAAGGACAAACAAAAGGTAAACTGGGTACTGCTGAAGCAAAACCAGCAGTTGAACAAACAGTGTTAGAAAAGATGACCTACTTCTTAGAAGAAAATAAGGAATTATCAACTGCGCTAATTAAGAAAATGCAAAAGGCTTCACTTGCTCGTGAGGCAGCTCGTAAGGCAAGAGAAGAAGCTCGTAAGGGTAAGAAAACAGGAAAATCTGAAAAGATATTGTCTGGTAAGTTATCACCTGCTCAATCAAAAGATAGTTCTCGTAAAGAACTATTTCTAGTCGAAGGAGATTCAGCTGGAGGTAGTGCTAAACAAGGACGTGATTCAAAATATCAAGCTATCTTACCATTGAGAGGTAAGGTATTAAATACAGAAAAATGTTCAATGGGTGACATTGAAAAGAATGAAGAATTGAATACAATTATCCATGCTTTAGGAGCAGGTGTTGGACCTAGTTTTGAAGCAAAAGATAGTAACTATGGAAAAGTAATCATCATGACCGATGCGGATACAGATGGAGCACATATTCAAGTGTTACTTCTTACTTTCTTTTACCGCTACATGAAACCTTTAGTAGAAGCGGGTATGGTTTATATTGCATTACCACCTCTTTACAAAGTGAGTAAAGGAAGAGATATGACCTATTGTTATACGGATGAGGAACTCAATGAAGTCCGTGAAAAATGGGGTAAAGTAGAACTACAACGTTATAAAGGGTTAGGGGAAATGAATGCCACTCAATTGTGGGATACAACAATGGACCCTGAATCACGTACATTAATACAAGTTACAATTGAAGATGCAGTGATTGCGGAAAGAAGAGTATCGGTATTGATGGGGGATAAAGCAAATCTTCGCCGTGATTGGATAGAAGAAAATGTTGCGTTTACATTGGAAGATACATTTAAGGTGATAGACTAATGGCAAAGAAAAAGATTGAACAAAAAAAGGAAACAATATTTTTACCAATGCCCCTTGAAGAAATCATGGGAGATCGCTTTGGGCGTTATTCAAAATACATTATTCAAGAACGTGCGTTACCTGATGCGCGAGATGGATTAAAACCAGTACAACGACGTATACTTTATGCAATGTACAATGATGGAAATGTGTTTGAAAGAGCACATCGTAAATCAGCGAAAACAGTCGGTTTAGTTATTGGTAATTACCATCCACATGGTGATTCATCGGTTTATGATGCAATGGTACGTATGTCACAAAGCTGGAAAGTTCGAGTTCCACTAATTGACATGCATGGTAACAATGGGTCAATTGACGATGATCCAGCTGCAGCAATGCGTTATACAGAAGCACGTCTATCCAAAGTATCAAGCACTATGATGCTAGATATTGATAAAGAAACAGTAGAGTTTTCACCAAACTTTGATGACACCATCGAAGAACCAACGGTTTTACCATCACGTTTCCCTACACTGCTTGTGAATGGGGCAACAGGTATTGCATCAGGATATGCAACAAATATTCCACCATCAAATTTTGGTGAAGTAGTTGAGGCAACAATCTATCGTTTACAAAATCCAGAATGTAAATTGGAAGAAGTCATGGAAGTTATTCCAGGACCTGATTTTCCTACAGGTGGAATTGTACAAGGCAGAAAAGGAATTGAAGATGCCTTCCGTACAGGTAAAGGAAGAATTGTTGTACGTGGTAAAGCATTCATTGAAGAAGGTAAAACAATCAATCAAATTATCATTACAGAAATACCTTATGAAGTTATCAAGATGAATCTTGTTAAAAAAATGGATGATATCCGTATTTCAAAAGACATTGATGGAATTCTAGATGTTCGCGATGAATCAGATAGAAATGGATTAAGAATTGCGATTGATTTAAAGAAGGACATTGATCCTAACCTAGTATTAAATTATTTTTATAAAAATACTGATTTACAAGTGTACTACAATTACAATGTTGTTGCGATTGTTGAGAAACGTCCAATGCAATTGGGATTATTACAATGCTTAGATGCATTTATTAATTATCGTCAAGATGTAGTTTTACGTAGAAGTCATTTTGAACTAAATAAAATGGAAACACGTTGTCATATTTTAGAAGGATTGATGAAAGCTGTTTCTGTAATGGATGAAGTAATAGAAATTATTCGTAGATCAAAAGATAAAGCAGATTCTAAGATTCACTTGTCTGAAGCATTTGGATTTAGTGATGCCCAAGCAGAAGCTATTGTAAACTTAAGACTATATCGTTTAAGTTCTACTGATATTGTTGCGCTTAGAGAAGAATTTGCACGCTTAGTTAATGAAATGGAAATTACAAAAACAATCATCGAAAACAAGAATGTCTTAAGAAGTACAATTGTAAAAGAATTAAAAGAAGTAAGACAAGAGTATGGTGATGATCGCCGTACTGAGATACAAGGTGAAGTTGAAGAAATTGTTATTGATAAATTAAGTATGATAACGAATGAACGTGTCATGGTAACTGTTTCTAAAGATGGTTATGTAAAACGTGTGTCACTTCGTTCTTATACTGCAAGTGAAGGGCAAGTTACAGGTATTAAAGAAGGAGACCGATTGATAGGTACTCTGGAAGTTGATACGTTAGATACGATGCTTCTATTTACATCAAAAGGAAATTATGGATTCTTACCAGTGTATCAGATGGAAGAAGCTAAATGGAAAGATGTAGGATCACATTTAAATAACATCATGAAGATTGATGCAGATGATAAAATCATCAATGCAATTGTAGTGAAGAACTTTGAAACTTATGCATGGGTAGTAACAATAAGTGCATCAGGTAATATTAAGAAAACACCAATGAACCAATGGGTTGTTCAACGTAATAACAAAGTAATGCCGGCGATGAAGCTTAAAGCTAAAGATGAAATGTTAAAAGCGTTTGTTGTCTACGCAAATCAAGAAATAGTTTGTATGTCTCAAACAGGTTTTTGTACAAGATATGATGCTGATGTTGTGCCAAGCACCAACACCAAATCGCAAGGTGTTAAATCGATGAACTTTGGTAAGGAAGATCGTTTGGCGACAGCGTGTGTTGTTCCAGATGAAAATCATAGTCTATTTGTATTAACGGAAAAAGGTTCGATGAAACGATTAAGAACACCAGATATTACCCAAACTTCTCGTTCAGTTAAAGGGGAGATGATTTGTAAGAAGGTGAAGAGTAATCCATCCATCGTTGAAAATGCTGTAGCGGTAGTTCCATATGATGAATGTGTATTCTTGGATCCGGATAAACAAGCAATACAAGCAAAAGACATTCCTTTAATGGCAAAAGATGCAACATTCTCCAATCCATTAGTATTCAAAAATGGATGGTACTATGTTAAAGGTATTGAAGAATGTAAGATTGTTGATGGTCCAATGGACCAAATGATAAGCATGGATCAAAGTGCAGAAGTTGAAGAAAAAGTCCATGATGACTTTGAAATGATTGATTTATTTGAGGACTAGAAGAAATTCTAGTCTTTTCTTTTGCACTTGACAATTAAATACAAAATGATATCATTATGATATCAACAAGGAGGATACATATGAGTAACAGAGAAGAAAAATTAATTAAACCAATGAGTGGTATTCCAATGTTATTATTTATTCTAGGAGGCATGATTGTATCGATTATTCTATTTATTGTAGGAATTGTGAATGAAATCATATTTCTTGGGGTTGCTGGTTTTATATTAGGATTTGTCGTTTTCCCAATATTATTAGGTGGATTAAAAGTTATTAATCCAAATGAAGCAGCTGTTTATACATTATTTGGTAACTATTATGGAACAATTAATGAACCAGGATTTTATTGGATCAATCCATTTTGTGGATCGTTTAATAACACACAAATCAACAACAGTCTTGTTTCAGTAGATGATAAAGATTCAGGAACAAAAGTGAATGTGAATATCGGTGTAACGAAGAAAATATCACTAAAGGCAATGACATTAAATAATGATAAACAAAAAGTTAATGATTGCGAAGGTAATCCAATTGAAATCGGAGTTATCGTTATTTGGAAAGTAGTCAATGCAACCAAAGCAGTATTTGAAGTAGATAACTACATTCGTTATATTTCTACACAATGTGATGCTTCAATTCGTCAAGTAGCACGTCAATATCCATATGATATTTCTGATGAAGGTGATGAAAAATCACTTCGTGGATCATCACAAGAGGTAGCGGTTGAACTTCAAAAAGAAATTCAAAAAAGAGTTGAGTTTGCAGGTATTGAAATTTTAGAAGCTAGAATTGCTCACTTAGCGTATGCACCAGAAATTGCTGCAGCAATGTTACAACGTCAACAAGCAACTGCAATTATCGCAGCTCGTCAAAAAATTGTTGAAGGTGCAGTAGGTATGGTTGAAATGGCATTAAATAAATTAAGTGAAAATAACATCGTAGAATTAGATGATGAACGTAAAGCACAAATGGTTTCTAACTTACTCGTTGTCCTTTGTGGAAATAAAGATGCTCAACCAATCGTGAATAGTGGATCTATTTATTAGTGGCTGACAAAAAAGATGGGAAGAAGCCAATCCTACTGCGTTTATCTCCAACTTTATGGGAAGAGATCAACAAGTGGGCTGAGGATGACTTTAGATCCATTAATGGGCAAATCGAGTATATTCTAACCGATGCAGTAAAACGAAAGAAGAAAACCAAAAAAAGTGAAGAGTGATGAAAGCCCTGCAAGTTTGTGGGGCTTTTTCAATTCAATTAATTCATGAATAATGCTATAATTTCATCGAGGTAATAAAGATGGAAAAAATTGTAAATGATATTAAAGAATTTATTGAAGAAAGAGACTGGAGACAATTTCATACTCCTGATTGTTTAGCTAAATCAATTAGTATTGAGGCTGGTGAATTGCTAGAATGTTTTCAATGGAATAATAATTATGACAAGGAACATGTTTTGGAAGAGGTTGCCGACGTATTAATCTATGGTTTACAAATGTGCATTGCATTGGATGTAGACCCGGAGACGATTATCCGTTTGAAAATGGAAAAGAACGCAAAAAAATACCCTGTAGATAAGGCGAAAGGCGTTTCTACAAAGTATTCTGAATTAAAATAATTAGCGTAAGTATTGAGGTACAAAAGTGAAATCGGGGAACTCAACATCGAGTAATTCTTCGATTTTTTCATTTTTTATAACACAATCTTCAATGAAACCAGCAATTGTATTAGCTCTTTTGGCTGCGATTAAACCCATTATTGAGTCTTCTAAAACTAATGTTTCCTCTGGTTTTACACCTAATTTTTCAACAACTGTATTGAATATCTCAGGATCAGGTTTTTTGTGAGTAATCATATCACCACATAAAATGAAGTCAAATTCATAAGGTTTAGACATATGGTTAAGTAACATGGTTACATATTCAAGATGACTACTAGAAGCGATTGCAACTTTTATTTGATTTGCTTTGCAATAATCAAGTAGTTCATATAATCCTTTTTTTACAAGGTTGTCTTTAGCGAAGAGGGCACCTTGAGTAATGTTATGCAAGCGATTTGCAGCAATTTTGCTTAAATTTTCAGCAATTACTGGGTATCTTTCTAATTGAGGCTTAGCATATTCATATCCAGTTCCACAGATTCCACCCCAAAACTCTTGATCCAATACGACATCATGAGCACTCGCAAAGTCTTCGTATGCTTTCTTCGCAAGTTTTTCTGTATCAAACATTGTTCCATCACAATCAAATATTACACATTTTATCATTTTTCTTTTCCTCTTTGAGTTTTACATTAACTATTATATCTAATCTCTAATAAAATGCAAAATAGTGTATAATAATACCGTGGAGTGTGAATAATGATAGCGAAATATTTTTTACCAACGATGTATATTAAAAACTATCAGGATTTGGATTTGGATAAACTTAAAAAAAGAGGTGTCCGTATTTTTATCGTAGATGTTGATAATACATTAATTTCTCATGAAGTAAGCCAACTAGATAACAGTGGATTAGCGTTTATGGAAAACATAAAAAATCACGGTATGATTCCTGTGATTGTTTCTAATAATGTAAAACAACGAGTAGAACAATTAGCTCGACAAGCAGATTGTGCTTATTATAGTTTTGCTTTGAAGCCATTAAAATTGAAATACAAACGAATTCTTCGTGAGTATAAGTGTAACCAGGATGAAGTTTGTGTTATTGGTGATCAATTGATTACAGATGTATTAGGTGGTAATCGCATGAAGTTTATTACAATACTTCAAGAACCTATTACTAATATTGATAATACATCTGGAAAAGTAACGCGATTTATTGAGACAAAGATATTTAATTATTTAGAAAAAACAAACAAGTGGAGGAAACATAACTATTATGACAATTTGTAAAGGGTGCGGTATACAGCTACAAACAACTGATCCAAAAGGATTAGGATATACACCAAAAGAAAATAGTGATTATTGTCAACGATGCTTCCGTTTAATGCATTATGATGATTTAATGATTTCAATGAAAACAGGGATTAATCCAGATGTTGTCTTGGAAAGAATCAATAAGACAGATGGATTAATTTTGTGGGTAGTTGATTTATTTGATTTTGAAGCGAGTATGATTGATGGGCTAAATCGCCATTTAATGAATCGTGATATTGTTATGGTAGCGACAAAAAGAGATTTATTACCAGAAACATTAGGTAATGAAAAGATTGCGAATTTCATTTTCCATCGACTAAAAGAATTGAATATTCAAATACAAGGATTAGTTGTAACGGGCAAAAATATCAAAGAGGGTGTTGAAGAGGTATATCATGCTTTGGATCAATTGGGGCATGGACGTGATGTGATTGTCATGGGTAAAGCCAATGCAGGAAAGAGTACATTGTTGAATGCTTTATTAAATGAAAATCGTCTTACAAGTTCAAGATATCCAGGAACAACACTTGATTTTAATCGAATTGAAGCGAATGGATATACATTCATTGATACACCTGGTATTGAGGGTGAGAAAACAATGTTGATGGCCATTGATGAAAAAGATTTAAAAACTATTTTACCAACACGACGTTTAAAACCATTAGTATTTCAATGCAAAGATGATCAAAGTTTTGCGATTGGTGGCTTAGTTCGTGTCGATTTTATGGGATGTCGCCAAGCATCTGTTGTTTTCTACACATTTGATGAATGTCCAATTCATAGAGGTAAGGTAGAGGGTGCGGATGAAAGGTGGATTAATCTTTATGGTAATATCTATCAACCAACACCAATCGAGAAAGATTTCACCAAAACAAAAACACAAAAAACATATGATAAGATGGATATCGTTATTGACGGCTTGGGCTGGGTAAGCGTTAGTGGTAATGTCAGCGAAATTGTTGTATCATATCCAAGAAATGTCCATGTGACATTCAGAAAGGCGATGTTGTAATGTTAACAGGAAAACAAAAGAGTTATTTAAGAGGTTTAGCGAATACACAACGAGCGTTATTTCAAATTGGGAAAGATGGATTATCTCATAATTTATATAGAACAGTTGAAGATTCATTAGAAGCTCATGAATTAGTAAAAGTGAGTGTGCTTAAAACATGTGAAGAAGATTTTAAAGAATTAGCATTTGATTTAGCGATGAATACTCACAGTGAAGTTGTTCAAACAATTGGACGTACAGTTGTTTTATATCGCAAAAGTAAGGAACAAAAAATTATCCTACCATGAGAAAAGTAGGGTGTTTAGGTGGAACATTTGATCCCGTTCATAAGGGTCATCTAGCATTAGCAAAAAGAGTCATGAAAGCTTTCCAATTGGATGAGATTTGGTTTATTCCAACCAAGGATACTCCCTTAAAGGATCGCTCATGTACTCCTTTTTCTGTGCGTCTAAACATGTTGAAAATTGCGTGTAAACCATATCGTAAGTTTAAAGTATGCACGATTGAGAATGAACTACCAACCCCATCCTACACGATACAAACAGTAAAAGAATTGAAGAAAAGATATCCTGATGTTTTATTTCATTGGATTGTTGGTGATGATCAAGTAGCTCAATTTAGTGCATGGAAAAATATTGATGAGTTATTAGGTATGATTCAATTTATTGCGGTAAATCGCAATCAAGTAGATATTCAAGATGAACGGTTATGGGTAATGCATGATGTTAAGTTAAAAGAAAGTAGCACACGTGTAAGACAAGGATATTTTAATGATTGTCCAAAAGGTGTGCGTAATTATATATTAAAAAATGAATACTATTTAGAAGATGTTGTGTTAGCTCATTGTAGTGAGAAACGAGCACGACATGTGTTCTCGATGACAGAGGTTTGTCTTGCATTGGCAAAAAAACATGGTGTTAATCATCATGAAGCGAGAATGGCTGGAATGTTGCATGATATATGCAAGGAACAAAATTTTGATGAAATGATGAATGTCATGAATATAGAATATCCTGAGTTATTACGATATTCTCCAAAGATATTTCATTCCTTTACCGCAATTCCTTGGATTAAAGAAAATATGGGATATACCAATCAAAAAGTACTTCGTGCCATATTTAACCATACAATATGTTATAGTAAGAGTAAGTTAAGCCGTATTGTATTTATTGCGGATAAGATAGATCCAAGTCGAGGTTATGATAGTTCTTCTTTGTATGAAATATCACTTCGTAATTTAGAGGCAGGATATCAAAAAGTATTAAAAGAAAGAGATGAATATTTAGTCAAGGAGGGTGAGCATGTCCAATAAATTATTAGAACTCATTACAAAAACTGTAGATGATCGATTAGGTGAAGACATTGTTGTCCTTGATTTTAGAAATCATAATCCTTTTTGCGATTATTTTGTGATAGCAACAGCATTGAATCATAGAATGGCAAAATCTATTGTGGATAGTGTTGAAGAAAAAGTTTTAGCTAGTGGAGGAGCAATCCGAGCATTAGATGGTAATGAAGATAGTGATTGGTTGTTGATTGATTGTTATGATGTTGTTGTACATATCTTTGTTGGTGCAGAACGTCATGTATATCAATTAGAACGTCTCTGGGGCGATTTACCAAAAATTGAGGTTCAAGTATGATTTATGATGGTTTAGCTAAATACTACGATGATTTGGTGGCAGATGAGGAAGCTACTCAAAAATGGGTAGACTTCACTACACAATATTGTCGTGGTAAAAAAATATTAGAATTAGCATGTGGTTCTGGCGAAATATCAAATGCCTTAAAGCAAGTTGGATACGATATTCTTGCGACTGATTTCTCTTCTTCAATGATTCAAAGACTCAACCAAAAATATCCAGATGTAAAAACGGATGTAGTGGATATGATATCCTTTGAAATGAATGAGAAGTTTGATGGTGTTTTATGTTATTGCGATAGTATTAATTATTTGAGTTCATTGGATGATATTAGAAGTATGTTTCAATCGGTCACAAATTGTTTGAATGATGAGGGTGTATTTATCTTTGATATGCATACGCAAGATCGTTTAGAAGAATTTAGCGAATTATATATTGAAGAGGGTGAATTGGATGTGCCTTATCAATGGACTATTCAAAGCATAGATCAACAAATTCATCAACACTTTGCATTCTTTGAAGAAAATCATATTCTTCAAGAACAACATATACAAACGGTATTTGATCACACCGAAGTTATCAAGTTATTGAATGACCTTGGATTTAGTTGCGATATATTTACAGACTTTATTCATAGGGGAGTACAAGCGGGAGAAAAACTATTTATAGTTGCAAGGAGAGAAAAATGTTAGCGTTTATTGGTGCAATGGAATTAGAAGTACAAGAATTTCTAAAACGAATGGAAGACGTAAAAAAACATGACATCAGTCATATTGATTTCTATACAGGAAAACTAGCGGGTATTGAATGTTTGGTAATGAGAAGTGGAGTTGCGAAAGTAGCTGTCGCAATCAGTACAACAATCATGTTTGAGCACTTCAAAATTGATGGAGTCATTAATATTGGAACTGCCGGTGGACTTGATATGAAAGAAGAAGTATTGGATGTAGTAGTTTCAACAAGAGTAGCACACCATGATATTGATGTGCCTGGTTGGGATGTAGGATTTGATCAAGAACGAAATAGTTTTATAGCGGATCAAAAAATGATTGATTGTTTAAAATCAATTGTAGATGAAAGTGACCGCGTATGGTTTGGTGATATTGCGACAGGTGATTGTTTCATTTATCGTGAAGATCAAATTCAACGTATTATGAAAGATTATCCAACAGCACTATGTGCTGAAATGGAAGGGGCTGCAATTGCACAAGTTTGTCGCCATTATCAATGTCCATTTGTAATTATTCGCTCACTTTCTGATATAACACACAAAGAAGGTAATGAATTATCATTTGATGAATATGCTGAAAAAGCATCATCACGTAGTGCCTTGTGGTGTGAAAAGTTTATCCAAGTCTATTCAAAATAAATATTAAACCCATCTACTCAATGAAACAAATAGATGGGTTTTGTTTTATTATAAATTAATTGTGTATCTCTTTTACTTCGCGGGGACTATAACTTCGCCGTCTTTTTCTTCAAATAATCCAGCCCAGATATTGTTACTCATCATCCATTGTTTTAACTCACGTGTACTCATTGGATTTTCAGTATCCCATTGAATTGAATTGTTGACTATAAATTCGCCATTTGAATTTGTTACAGAAACAAATGCGGGATAATTCTTAACTCCCCAATCATCAGTAAGTTGATTAATCATCATATTTTCTTCAAGTTCTGTTACATCAACATAATCGATTAAATCACTTAAGCTACTACCTTGTTCAGCTTCTAAAGTTTTCATAACAGTATTTTGGACATATTGGCAATCTGCACTATCCGGTTTACAAAAGAATAAATATGATGTCGATGAATCACCATTTGTTATTAAATATTCTTTTAATGTAGGGTAAGGAATAATTAAGGAATTACTATATGCTTGTACGATACTATCATTATTTTTAGGTGTGAAAAAGCAATAGAATACGAGTAAAAGGCTAACTACCGTAAATAAACTCATTATCGAAATTAATAGCTTTTTAATCATGTATATTCACCTCGGTTGTAATAGTGTATCACTTTTTTTTAAATAGTGCAATTTTATCAAAAAGTCGAGTATAATAGACAATAGAGGTACGAAAATGAAATGGTATAAACAAACATATGTAAATCATCGTGATTGGATTCTTGAAAACTTAGATGTTTTAGGTTTATCACATCAGGAAGCAATTGTCGTGTTATTAATAGATTTCTTTAATTGTAACCAAATTAAGATTACGATGGATATTTTGTCAAAGAAATCAGCAATGCCCCAAGATGAATTGGATAAGACATTAAGTGTTTTAGTTGCAAAGAAGTATCTTGAAATTCGTGCAACAAATAAACAAGTTTCATTTATACTGGATGGTTTATTTGATACAGAAGTTGCGAAAACACAAAATGCATTAAATAGTTCTTTATTTGATTTATTTGAAACTGAGTTTGCTCGACCATTGAGTAATGCAGAAATGATGAAACTCAGTGATTGGGTAAAAACAATGGATTCTAAATTAATTATTTATGCATTAAGAGAATCTTCTATGTATCAAAAAGTAAGTATGAATTATATTCAAAAGATTTTACAAACATGGAGTGATAAGGGTGTAACAGCAAAGATGATTGAAGAAGGAACGAAAATTGACATCGAGTGAAATTTTAACAAAGCTTGAAGAAATGTTTCCCAATGCAGAATGTGAATTAATTCATGATAATGCATTTCAACTAGCAGTTGCAGTTGTATTATCTGCTCAAGCGACAGACGTATCTGTAAACAAAGTTACCCCAAAATTATTTGAAGTATATCCAACTCCACAAGCCATGGCTCAAGCGGATGTAAAAGAGATAGAGAAGTATATTAAAACGATTGGTTTATATCATAATAAAGCAAAAAGTATATTAGGCTTAGCACAAGGGTTAGTCGAAAAGTTTGATGGTATTATGCCAAAAACAATGGATGAGTTATTGACATTACCAGGCGTAGGGCGAAAAAGTGCCAATGTTATTTTATCAGTATGTTTTAATGTTCCTGCAATTGCAGTAGATACGCATGTAGATAGAATTTCTAAACGATTGAAGTTTGCATATAAAAACGATTCAGTATTAACAGTAGAGAAAAAACTAATGAAGAAGATTGACAAGGACAAATGGAATAGAGCACATCATTTGTTTATATTCTTTGGAAGGTATTTCTGTACTGCTCGAAACCCAAAATGCGATGAATGTCCATTTACCAGTCAATGTGTTGATAAAAAAGCGAAGGCGATGAAAGGAATCGAATAGTATGAAAAAGGGATTTACATTGGTTGAGATGATTGTGATTATTTGTATCATTTCTATTGTGGCACTACTAACAGCGCCAAATTTGATGTCTACGCTAACTTCAAGTAATGCACAAGTATGTAAAGACCACCAAAAAGCAATCATGAGTGAATATTATGCTAAACGACCTTATACTGATGATCCAACTTTGTTGGGGAGTCTAATTACAAGTTACAAGAATGAAGTATGTCCCAATGGTGGTGTGATAGCGATAACAAGCACCGGTTTGAGTTGTGGAATTCACGGTTCATATTAAATAGAAAATGAAAACAGCCAATTCAAATTGAATTAGCTGTTTTTTTATTTGTTATTTTACGACACAAGCCTTTGCTTCTGAGTCGTATTTTTTTGTTGGATCAGTACATTGACAATTAGGATGTTCTCCTGTCGCATCAGCGGGACATGCAGTAGGAGGAGTTGTAGTTTCTGGATCGACATGACAGGCATTTCCATACCAGTATTTGCCAAACTCTTTACATCCTCGTTCTGTAGTTTCATCTGGTTTCTCATCACTACATGTATTTGTACTTGTCCACCAGTATTTACCAGAAGCTTTACATCCTTCAGCATTAGTTGTATCAAAGGCAATGTTGACTTGTACATCTTGGCAAATTTCATTACTTGGTGTTCCTAACCAATCGTAGGCGTAATAACCACAAACTTGAAGTGTATGGTTACCACCACCAAGACCAAGATTCTCGGTCCAAGTATTACTTTCGGAAACAACTTCCTTAATTACTGAACCACCTTCACTAATTCTTGCTTTATAACGTATTGGTCCAAATATCCAAGTGTAATCAAATATTCTTGGTCCCCAAGCTTCTACATATACACCATTTTCACTTAAACTTAAGTCCATAGTTTCTGGTGCTACTTGTAATTGATCAGGGTTAGGATAAGCACCCCAGTTAATGGATACTGATCCATCGTTACTACCTGAGGCAGTGAAATTGTTTAGTTGTTCAACGTTTGCAGTATCTGGTGATACAAGTTCTGCAAATTCTTTCTTAATATATCCAGTAGTTACAAATCTTGGATCCATACCTTCAATTGTTGCAGCATATGGCCAAGTACCTAAGATATGAGTTATTTGTGTAACTCCTTCAGGTTTCGCAACTGGTTCTGGTTTTGTTTCATCACTGGTAGCTGTTAGTAATGCTCTACTAATTTTACCAGGAATGTTCATGTTGTTTTTTGCTTTAGTGAAATAGGTGTCTTTATCTTTAACCCCTTTTTCATAACCAACCCAAACTACATTGGTAATTTGTGAGGTTTCAATAACCATCCATTTATCTTTGGCAGCACCTTTAGGAATACCAAATTGAAGACCTTCAGTTCCCCAGTCGGTTGTACCTGTCTTACCATAGACTTGGTAATCTTTACCAGCAGTAACCATTTGCATATAATTTTGATAAGGAGCATAAGGAGCCTTACTCATAATGTACGCAGTTTGATAAGCTGCTTCAGCGCTAATTACTTGTGTTCCAGTATATGTAGGTTCTAATGGTTCTCTTCCATCTGCAAATTCGATTCTTGAAACAGTATGTGGTTTATAGTAGTTACCACCATTCATCATAGCTGCTTGAGCTGCGGCTAATTCGAATACACTACATTCGAAACTTGATCCTCCGATTGCATATCCAAGGTCAAATTTATCTAATGTGACTTTTGAGAATCCTAAATTTTGTAAATATTCAACGACCTTTTCTCTACCAATTGCAACGATAACTTCGTCAAGTGCTTGCATGGCTGGTGTATTCCATGAATTACCAACTGCCGATTCAAGTGTTATTTGACCATTGTAATGTCCGTTAAAGTTCTTAATTACCTTGGTTGTACCACGATATATGATAGGTCTATCTGTTACAACGTGACTTGTTGACCAACCTAAAAATTCAAAGGCTAGTGCATAATCTAGGAACGGCTTTACAGCTGACCCTGGTTGTTTATATTGGTCGGTAGCATGGTTAAGAAGTAAACTTCCTCCTCGTCCATAGTTACGTCCACCACCAACGGCAATAACTTGACCATTTTGATTATTCATAGAAACCATACCGATTTCCATTAATTCATCTGGGAATTCAACGCCTTCATAAGAATCAGATTGTATTAAATCCATTGTAGCTTGAACATCTTTATCCATATAAGTATAGATTTTCATTGATGTTGAAGTAGGATCCAAACCAGTTAATTCTTGTACTTCACGAGTTACAGTATCAATATATGATTGATATGCATATTCATCAGACGCAACTGAATCAGATTTTTTTGTATTTGGATCAACAAGTAAATCTTCAACAGCAATAGATTTTGCTAAGTCTGCTTCTTCTTTTGTAATATATCCATGACGTAACATCATATTGAGAACGGTATTACGACGATTTGTAGCATAATCTAAATATCTAAATGGGTTATAAAGACCTGGAGCATTAACTACTCCTGCAAGCATTGCTGATTCAGGAAGAGTTAATTCACTTACATCTTTATTGAAATAATAGTTCGCAGCTTTTTGAACTCCACGAATATTACCTGTACCACCAAAGTTTGATTTATTTAAATACATTTCAAAAATAGCTTTTTTATTTGTATTGTTTTCTAATTCTAATGCTAAGGCAATTTCTTGAACTTTACGTCCGATTTTCTTTGGAGCGCCTATTCCACTTTCATCATCCATGAAGTACGTCATTTTAGTTAACTGCATGGATAGTGTAGAACCACCTTGCGCGAAACTTAATGATTTTAAGTTTTCAAGCATTGCTTTTCCAAAACGCGCCATATCAAATCCATTATGACCAAAGAAACGTGAATCTTCTATTGATACAAAGGCATCAATTAAAGATGTAGGAACTTGATCATAAGTTACATTGGAACGAATTTGTTTACCAACATCGGCGATAAGTTCTCCGTTTTGATCGTAAATTTGTGACGATTCTTTACTTTCGTATTGTGTGATATCAAATGCTGGTTTATCCGATAACATATTGAATAAAACAAATAGTCCTGCACAACCAACGATAATCTCACAAGCAACTAAGATTGAAATAATCATTGCCACAAGATTTCTGCGATTAACTTTTCTTTTTGGTTTTGGCTTACTTGCCACATTTGAAGCTGTTTTTGTAGTTTTTCTTCTTTTCAGTTTCATTTTTGTCCTCCTAAGTAGAGTTGGTCAACTACTTTTAAGTAATCAACACGAGGGCACAAGCCCATGGGTATCAAAATTGCCTCATCTTTAAACCATGTGTAAGGCAGTGATCTTTTTTCACCAAAATATGACTCTATTACTTTGTGTGCTTCTACAAAGTAAGTTTCATTATACTTCGAAAATCGAATAATGACAAAAGCAATCGCTCCATGTTTCAATACACTTTGTAGATGTTTGATTTGATGGGGATGAATACTAGAGAAAGGAAATGATGTTTTACTTGAACATTCCTTTGCTTCAAAATCAATTGCTTTACCTTTGTATACACCATTGTAATCGGTTGTACTTGGAGTCTTAAAATAAGCCTCACTAATCTTTGCTGCACTACGCATCGGATAATCAACTGTTACAATTTGCACAGGTGTAGGTTTCTTATGAATATTTGCTTTGTCCACTTCTAAATAGTAATCATTAGAAAGATTAATATCTTTTTCTAAAGTCATTCCACGGTTTGTCGCAGAAAGAGTTCTATCAATCGTGTTTTTTTGTTTCTTCCCATTTGGGTAATTAATCATATTATCACCTTGTACTATTATACATTTTGGAGCGAAAAATTGGAAGATATATTGATTTTAGTGGGTGGGTTTGTCATAATGTTAGGGATGGAGGGATAAAGTATGTCAACAAAATTAAATCTTGATATTCAAACAATCCTTGATAAACAATTTAATATCGATTTCAAAGGGTATAGTGCAATTGAAGTTGATAGTTTCTTAGATGCAGTTTTAGAAGACTATGAAACTTATCAAGATGTTACAAAATCCTTAAATGATAAAGTTGTTGAACTTGAACGTTTAAATGCTACTCTTCGTGCGCAAATTATTGAGTTAGAAGGTAGATCACGTTTGAATGATGAAGGTGGACAAAATGTATCTCAATTAGATATTCTTAAACGTATTTCTCGCTTAGAGAAAGCAGTTTATTCAAAAGAATAGAAACATCTCACTCGGGCAATCGCTGATGCATTTGCATTAGAGGAAAGTCCATGCTCGCACAATCTGTGATGATTGTAGTGTTTATGCTAGTCCAATAAATAAGGCTAGGTAGGGAAGAACTCCCTAACGGCGGACCAATTACCTAAGGGAAACTATGGTAAAAGGCTATAAAAGTGTCACAGTGACGTAGTCTATAGGGAAACGTATAGAGTGGAACGAGATAAACCCCATAAGCGAGAAACCCAAATTTGGTAGGGGAA
>NZ_JAVWNC010000012.1:0-39332 GCF_036637135.1 Anaerorhabdus sp.
CGATAATCATCGCTGCTCCTTGGTGGATGGATAGCCCATATTGTCTTGTTACTTTAATCGCAGAGAACTTTCATTAAAGATAAAGAAAAAGAGCTCTAATCTGAGCTCTTATCATCTTTCTTAATCTCTTGAAGAATTGCATCAATTTTACGACTCTTAATTAACGTTTCATCAAGTTTGAATATTAATTCAGGTACTTTGCGAATCGTTAGTTTTTTCGCTAGTTCTGAACGTATAAATCCTTTACCATGATTCAATGCTTTTAATCCAGCTTCATTTCTTTCTTGTTTACCAAGAAACGATACATAGATAGTAGCATATGAATAATCATTCGTAACTTGTACATCCGTGATTGTAACAAATCCAATATTTGGATCTTTTAAGTTGAATTGAATAATCTCAGAGACTTCTTTGAAGATTATTTGATTCAAACGATCTTGTTTAATACTCATTAGTCTTGCTTAACTTCTTGGTCTTGATATGCTTCTACAATATCTCCCTCTTTAAGATCATTAAAGTTTTCGATTGTAATACCACATTCGTATCCACTTGATACTTCTTTTGCATCATTTTGGAAACGTTTCAATGAACCAAGTACTCCTGTATAAACAACAATACCATCACGAATTAAACGAACACCACAGTCACGTACTAACTTACCGTCTGTTACCATACTACCTGCAATAGTTCCAACTTTTGATACCTTGAATGTTTGGCGAATAACTGCTTGTCCAATAACAACTTCTTCGAACACTGGTGCAAGCATACCCTTCATTGCAAGTTCCATTTCTTCTACTGCTTTATAAATAATGTTATGAAGACGGATTTGAACTCCTTCTTCTTCAGCTTTCTTTCTTACATTCGCATCTGGACGAACATTGAATCCATAGACAACTGCTTTTGATGCACTAGCGAGCATAATATCTGATTCAGAAATTGCACCTGCTTGTGAACGAATAACATTGACTTTGATTCCAGATACTTCAATTTTTTCAAGTGAAGCTTTTACTGCTTCCGCTGTTCCTTGTACATCAGATTTAACGATAACAGGAATTTCTTGAACATCTCCTGCTTCGATTTGAGCTGCTAAGTCATCAAGTGACATTGCACTCGTTGATTTACGTTCTTGTTCAATCTTAGCTTGAGAACGTCTATCAGCAACAGCACGAGCTCCTTTTTCTGTAGCGAATGCTTTAAACATATCACCAGCAACTGGAACATCATTTAACCCAATAATTTCTACTGGTGTTGATGGTGCTGCTTCTTTTAATTCACGGCCTCTATCATCAGTCATCTTACGAACACGTCCAAAACATGCACCAACTACGATAGGATCTCCTGCCTTTAAAGTACCATTTTGTACAAGAACAGTTGTAACTGGTCCTCTACCTTTATCAAGTTTAGCTTCAATTACTGTACCTGTTGCTAAACGTTTAGGATTTGCTTTAAAGTCTTTAACTTCTGAAACAACTAAAATTGTTTCTAGAATATCTTTAATACCATCTCCTGCTTTTGCACTACATTTAACGAAGATTGTATCCCCGCCCCATTCTTCTGGCATTAATCCTAAATCAGACATTTCATTCATTACTCTATCTGGATTAGCATCTGGTTTGTCCATTTTATTTACCGCAACAATAATAGGTACATCTGCAGCTTTTGCATGATCCACAGCTTCTCTTGTTTGTGGCATAACACCATCATCTGCAGCAACAACGATAATACATAAGTCTGTAACTTTAGCTCCACGAGCACGCATAGCAGTAAATGCTTCATGTCCTGGAGTATCAAGGAATGTTAATTTTTTATTGTGTACTACAACTTGATAAGCACCAATATGTTGTGTAATACCACCAAACTCACCTTCAACAACACGTGTTTTACGAATTGAATCTAGTAAAGTGGTTTTACCATGGTCAACGTGACCCATAATTGTGATGATTGGTGCTCTTTCTTCAAGAAGAGCTGGATCATCTGCTTCTGTATCTTCAAGACTATCTTCATCAACAATCTCTTCTTTTGTGCATTCAATACCAAATTCTAAACAAATCAACTGCACTGTTTCATCATCTAATGATGAGTTGATTGTTACCATTTTTGAAAGCATGAAAAGTAATTTAATAATCTCACTTGCCGATTTATTTACTTTTTGTGCTAATTCACCAACCGTAATTCCTTCAGTATATGTAATTTCTTTTACAACTACATCATTCTTAGGAATAAATGTTTTAGGCTGTTTGTTATTGTTATTTCTTCTTTTAGTTCT
This sequence comes from Anaerorhabdus sp., assembly GCF_036637135.1. GTDB lineage: Bacteria > Bacillota_I > Bacilli_A > Erysipelotrichales > Erysipelotrichaceae > Anaerorhabdus. Next base: position 2,267 of record NZ_JAVWNC010000012.1, read on the forward strand.
GTTTACTTGTCTTGCCATCATTCCACCTCATTTCAAACATTTCTGTATTGCTTTCGCAAAGCCTTCATCACAAATGGCTACAAAAGAAACTTCTGCTCTACCAATTGCATATGCAAGGTCAATGCTTCGCATAACTCTAACTACTTCTACATGATAAAATTCACATTTATCTAGTACTTTCTTTTGTGTATTCAATGAACAATCTTCAGCCAACAAGACCAATTTCGCATCTTTTTTTTGAATTGCTTTGATCGCAGAATCACCTATTACGGTTTTCCTTGCACGATTTGCAAGACCTAGGTAACCTGCAATTTTGTTATCCACGTACTACCTCCAAAATTTTATCATAGACATCATCTGGAATAGAGCATTCCAATGCTTTAGCAAGTGAACCTTTTTTCTTGGCTAATGCTACTGCATCTTCATCTTTCTTAAGATATGCTCCTCTTCCATTTAATTTTCCTGTGGTATCTACTTCTATTGTTCCTTCTGGTGTACGCACAATACGCAACAATTCTTTTTTAGGAAGTTGTTCTTGAGTCGCTACACATTTTCTCATTGGAATCTTTTTCATAACTCACCAATCGATATTAGTCTTCATCATAATATTCTTCAAATTCATCGTAATCAATTTCATTGCTGTAAGCTTCAAGTGCTTCTTTTTCCTCACGCAAACGAATTTCTTCCAATTCTTCTTCAGAATATACTGGTTTAATATCGTAATCTTTATCTTTCTTGATATCGATAGAACGTAACTTACGTTCTTCTTCATCTTTCTTTTTACGTTTCTTAAAGTCAGGTTTTTCTACCTTAGGTTTAGATGTTGATGTATCCGCAAGTTTTTCAAATACACTTACATAATCAGTTCTAACTTTAGGTTCTTTCTTAACTTTCTTCACTACTTCTTTGACAGGTTCTTCCTTCTTAGGTTCTACTGCCTTCACTTCTTGAACTGGTTCAGTTGTTTCTGTAACTGTTACTTCAACTTCTTGAGTTGGTTTAGTTTCAACAACTTCTTCAACTGTTGCTTCAACAGCTTGTTCTTCAAGTGCTTCAGCTTCTTCAATTGCTTCAATTTCTAATTCTTCTTCCATTTCTGCAATTGCTTTAGACGCTAATTCGCGTTTGAATTTCTCTTGTTCAACTTCATAGTTAAACATTAGTTTTTCAAAACCAACACCTTGTTCAACTAATTCTTCTTTAGTCTTAATATCAATCTTCATATTAGTAAGTTTAACTGCAAGTCTTGCATTCTTACCTTTTTTTCCAATTGCTAATGACAATTGACTGTTATCTACAATAACCATCAACGAACGTTTTTCATCTGTTGGAACAACAGCAACAACTTCAGCAGGAGCTAATGCATTTTTCACAAGCTCAGTTGTATTTTCACTCCATTCGAAGATATCAATTTTTTCACCATTCAACTCATCACTGATTTCTTGAACACGTTGTCCACGAGGACCAATACATGCACCACGAGGATCCACATCTGGGTTCTTAGAATAAACAGCCATCTTCGTTCTTTCACCAGCTTCTCTGGCAATACCACGAATTTCAACAACACCTTGATAAATTTCAGGAACTTCTTTTTCAAACAAACGTTTTACAAGCTTTGCATCAGCACGTGATACTAAGATTTGAGATCCTTTTGTATCTTTATTACATTCTGTAATAACAACACGAATCTTTTGTCCTTCTTGATAACGTTCACCTGGAATTTGAGCTCCCTTAGGCATCAATGCAATTGTCTTACCTAAGTTTACAAGAATAAATTTTTCTTCAACAGATTCAATAATACCAAGTACCATTTCATCTAATTGATCAATGTATTCATCATATACTGCTTGTTTTTCAGCTTCTCTAATCTTTTGTTTCATTACGTTTTTAGCTAATAAAGCTGCTGCACGTCCTAATTCATTAATTGATACTTCTTTATCAATGAATCCACCTAATTCAATTTCAGGATTAAGTTCTTTAGCATCTTCTAAAGATATTTCTAGTTCTTCATCCTCAACATCACTTACAACTAGGTATTGTTGGTACACTGTGATTTTGCCTGTTGAATCAGCAATATCCACACGCACCAAGATATCAGGGATATCAACATGTTTGCGATACGCTTTAGCTAAAGCTTCTTTTAATGCATCTTTAACTACTTCTTTTGAGATTTTGCGATCATCTTCAATCAGTTGCATCGCTTTTAATAAATCTTTAAAATTCATTTTCTTCATTTCTCCTTACTTGAATTTTATAGTTTAACCGCTAGGCGGCAGAATTCTATTTCATCTTGTTCAAAAGTTACTTGTCTGGTTAATGCCTTATCTCGATAATCCATAGTGATTTCACTACCTTCTACTTTTAACAAGTTACCAGTAATTTCCATCATCTTCTTTGCAGGATGTTTTAATCGCACATAAATGTATTGATGAACAAGGTTTGGTAGTTCGCTCAAATCACGAACTTCTCTTTCAGCACCAGGTGAACATACTTCAAGGAAATATTCATCCATCGTCGAAAATGTTTCATCCATAATTGCTGATAACTTTTCAGATACATTTGCGCACGTATCAATATCCATCGTTCCATCATTTTTCATGATAGCAATTTGCAAGATACGCATTTTTTTGTCATTTAGCCACTTTACGTCATACAATTTGACATCAAATGCACTAAGTTCTGGTAAAATTAGCTCTTTAATTTTATCAATTTGATCCATAATTTCTCCTTCAAACAACAATGAAGGAGTGGTTTTCACCACTCCTCAAGTTTCTTTACGTACTTATCATATCATTTTTGAACTAAATTGCAAGGAAATTACACGATTTCCCTTTAAAATAAGGACATTTGATTTTTATCTTGTAAACCATCTATTGCTCCAAGCACTTCAAGTTTACGAAGTAGTGTTGTCGATAACTGTGTTCTAGAGACTAAATCTTCTTTTGAAATAAACTCTCCTTTTTCACGTGCAACAACAATTGATTTCGCAACGTTTTCACCCAATCCATCAATTGTAGTAAATGGTGGAAGAATGGTTTTTACATCTCCTGGCTCAACAGTAAATTCTGTTGCAAGTGATTTATATAAATCAATCTTTCCTATTTTATATCCGCGGGCATAAAGTTCTAAACAAACCTCTAATATATTATAGATATCATTTTCTTTCTTTGTAACTAATTTTGCTGTTTCATAATCATTACGTCGATTTCGTATTTCTTCTAGTCTCGATTTAATTGCTGCAATACCTTTGGTCATCGTTTCAATTTCATAGGCATCACAACGTAATGAGAAATAAGAAATATAATACCAATGAGGATAATGTACTTTAAACCAAGCGATACGTACCGCCATAATAACATAAGCAACTGCATGGGCTTTGGGGAACATGTACTTAATCTTCTTACAACTATCAATATACCATTGCGGAACATCATGTTCTTCCATGGTTTTTACCCATTCATCCGTTAATCCTTTACCCTTACGAACACTTTCCATAATGGTAAACGCTACCTTTGGTTCTAATTTTTTATGTAGTAAATAAGTCATGATATCATCACGACACCCAATAACTTCTTGTAAAGTGATTCCTGATTCTACTAAGTCAGCTGCATTGTTTAACCAAACATCTGTCCCATGAGATAGTCCAGAAATAATAATTAAATCACTGAAGTTTTTTGGTTTAGTTGCTTCTAACATACCACGAACAAATGTTGTACCAAACTCAGGTAATCCCATGGCACCTGTTTTTTCACCAAATTCTCTAATATCTGCTTTTAAGGCATCAGCACTTGAAAATAGACTCATTGTTTCTGGATCATTCATCGGAATTGTTCTTGGATCAATACCCGATATGTTTTGAAGCAATCGCATAGCAGTTGGGTCAACATGTCCCAAAATATCAAATTTTAATACATTATCATGAATATCATGGAAATCAAAATGTGTAGTTTTCCATGTTGAGTTTGGATCATTTGCTGGGAATTGCACTGGACTAAAATCAGTTACTTCCATGTCATGTGGAATTACAATAATACCACCCGGATGTTGTCCAGTTGTTCGCTTAACACCTGTACACCCTATCGCAAGACGTTCCTTTTGAACCTTGCGCATGTTTTCGATACCCATTTCTTCACTATATCCAGTTACATAACCGAAAGCAGTTTTATCCGCAACTGTACCAATCGTACCTGCACGGAATACATGGTCTTCTCCAAATACTTCTTTAGTAAATAAGTGAGCTTTTTCTTGATATTCTCCAGAGAAGTTTAAGTCGATATCAGGAACTTTATCTCCTTCGAATCCAAGGAATGTTTCAAATGGTATATTTTGTCCATTTCCTCGCATGATTTCACCACAATGAGGACATGGTTTATCAGGTAAATCAAATCCACTTGCAACACTATCATCTTCAATAAATTCAGAGTATTGACACTTTGAACAAACATAATGTGGTGCCAATGGATTAACTTCTGTAATTCCACTCATTGTCGCTACAAAAGAAGATCCGACAGAACCCCTTGAACCAACAAGATAACCATCTTCATTACTACGTTTTACAAGCAAGTGAGAAATATAATAAATAACTCCATACCCGTTACCGATAATACTATTTAATTCACGTTCTAATCGTTTCTCTACTATTTCAGGCAATACTTCTCCATACATTTTATGAGCTGTATCAAAACATATTTCTCTTAATTTATCATCACTACCTTCAATGGTTGGAGTAAATAAACCACTTGGAACTGGTTGAGTTTTCTCAATCATATCAGCAATTTTATTTGTATTTTCAATCACAATTTCATGAACTAAGCTTGGATTATCTAACCATTCAAATGATTCAATCATTTCATTTGTAGTTCTAAAGTGTTGTTCAGGGTTTATTGTATTACGACGTATTTTCTCATTGTATATAAATAGTGGATGACGTACTCCACCAATGCCTTGAGTTTGAATGTAAATATCACGATAAATTTTTTCATCTGGTTCACAATAATGAACATCTCCACTAACTACAACCAGTTTCCTTAATTGCTTAGCTGTATCAATGATACGTTTAAGAATTGCTTTTAAACGATCCATATTAGGAACTGAATGCATTGCTAATAAATGGGAGTAATTAGCTAAAGGTTGAATCTCAATATAATCATAGAATGACATTGCCTTTTCTAAATCATCTTGTCCCTTATTGCTAGCACACTCAAAGACTTCTCCATTTAAACATGCAGATCCAATAAGTATATTTTCTCTTTTTTCATTTAGTATTTTTTTGAAGATACGCGGTTCAGCTAAAAATTCACTACCATTTGCTTTACTATTCGCATTCCCAAATACCGCTATAGTTTCCGTATTTGATATCGTTACCAATTGATAAATTGATTTAATTCCCGCTTGATTTTTAGCAAGAACAACAACATGACTATTTCTAACTTTCGCAAAGGATTGTGGACTTTGTAGTTCTTGTAATCCCGCAACAGTCGTAGCACCTAATTCTTTGGCTTGATGCATCATCGCAAGAAAAACATCAGCTAAAACATTTGCATCATAATCCGCTCTATGTGCAACCTCTTCATCATAGGATATACGATAAGCTCTAGCAATATTACCTAAACGATATGTTCTTCTTTCACTTAAAATAGCACGCGCAAAATCCAAAGTATCAATCACAGGATTTGTTAAAGGTTTTCTACCAATGCGTTTTAATTCTTCATTCATGAACCCAATATCAAAAGTTGCGTTATGTGCAACTAAAACACGATCTTGAATCCAATCTAATATTTCATCAATTGCTTCTTCGAATGTTTTTGCTCCACTCACCATCTCATCAGTAATACTTGTTTTTTCTTGAATAAACGGTGGTATTGATACAGGTGGCTTAATAAACAATTGTTTATGTTCAACAACAGTTTGATTTTTAATTAGTACACCACCAAATTCAATGACATGATCAAAGAACGATGATAATCCCGTAGTTTCCAAGTCAAAGCATATGTATTCACTTTGCAATAGATCAATATCTTTTGGATTTTTGACGATTTTTAGTTCTGGTTCAACTAGATTCATTTCAACCCCATAAATCATTTTGAACTTCGCATCCGGATTTTTCTTAAGTATCTTGGATACAGCTGCTTGGGCTTTAGGAAAAGCTTGTACCGCCATATGATCAGTAATAGCAATAGCTGAATGGCCCCATTTATATGCTTGATTAACATACTCTGCAATCTCACAAACTCCATCCATTTCAGACATAATAGTATGTGTATGCAATTCAACACGTTTTTCTGTTGAAGTATCTTTTCTCGATTCTTTTTCTATTTTCTCAATATCATTTGATTTACACACAAGTTCTTTTTCATATGAATCATAAATAATTGAACCGTGAACTCGTACTGTATCCCATTCATTAATTTCTTTCATCTTTTCAAGTGGTAATCGATTATTCTCAAATCGCTTTATTACGATTGCGTCAGTTTCATCACTCAAATAAATTGTTTGAATGGTATTACCTGTTCTTGTTGTTTGATAAACAACTTTAAAAACAGTTGCATCAAATTGAATGTTGTCACATTCATTAACAGCATCTTTTAATTTGATTGTGATGTAATTTTCTTTTTTCACTCGCTTTGTAGAATACTTTGGTTGATCATTTCTTTTTTGCATATCCATTGTAGGTGATGCATTGCTTAATGGCACTACTACATCATCAACCTTAGCATCCAGTTCCTTTGAAGCTAAAGTAATCATTTCTTCCTTAAATCCAACTGTATTCAAAAAGTTAACTAAGTTAGTTTCAAATTGCATTGCTTTTTCTACATCCTCTTGAGTCGCAAATAGAATTTTAATTCCATCATCAGTGTAGGAAGGCATTCCTTCTTTAAAAATATTAAAACTTGTTTGAAACGTTGAAAAATGCCAAACATATTTTTGTAACTCCTGTATGTTTTGTTCATACGTTGTTACATCAACATGAATGGTACAGTGCTTGCACATTGAAGCACAAAAATATTGATTTAAAGCTCTATATAAATCAAAAGGTAAAATATGTCCAAGTTGAATTGTTATATACAAGTGTTCAGTTTTTCGATAAAACTTCGCACTTAAAACCGTAGCTTCATCAAAATAGGATTTTAGCTTTGGATTTATATCAATATTATGGATTAAATCGCATAATTGTATTTGTTTCATGTTAACACTCCTAACGTGTAATATCATACCATTTTTTAAATATTTTTATAACCCATAGAAGCATATTTTAATAAGCAAATTAAAACCTAGTTTGTCTAAATAAATTAGATTAGCTAGGTTATAGAATTTACTTAATATCTCTACCAAAACAATATTGTGCTCCACCTGCACGCTTCGCCTCATACATGGCTTGATCAGCTTTTGCAAGTAGTCTTTCTGCTGTGACACCATCTTCTGGGTAACAAGCAACACCAACACTTACATTGCATTTTGCTTCATGTCCTTTTAATATCCATGGCGAATCAAATCTCTCATGTATTTTATCAATTAATTGTTTCAAGCGTTCTTCTCCAATATCACCATTGAGAACAGCAATGAATTCATCACCACCATTACGGTAAATTGCATCTTTAAGATAATCTAAACTGTTAAAAAATTGCCCAAGACAAATTAAGAATTCATCACCAATATCATGTCCAAAAGTATCATTGATTTTTTTAAATCCATCAATATCAAAGAAAAGGATATACCCTTTATCTGCTTTACTAACATGATTTATTCGACGTTCACATTCTTCAACTAACATTCTACGATTTGGTAAACCAGTAAGCGAATCATAATTTGCAAGATATTTAATTAGAGCTTCATTTTTCTTGTTGTCTGTGATATCTGCGCTACTAACAACATGAGCTAAACGTCCATCAATCCAACGAAATGCAGCACTAAACACACGGAACCATGATCCATCTAATTCTCTTTGATAGTCCCACGTATAAACTTTAGTTGGCTCACCATTCTCATCGATGATCCGTTTTTGAGGACAAAATTCGCATTCTCCTTTAAGACTTGGAAATAAAACTTCCCAACACTTTTTATTCATGAATTTTTCTTTACCACCATATGGTCTCGCCATTGATTCATTAACATATAAAATTTCATGAGTATAGAAGTCGTTTACATAAATATCAATTCCTGTATTATCTAACACATTTTCCAAAGCTTTTCGTGCTGCGAATAATTGTGTTTTATACATACGAGGCATAATGTACTTCAGTAACAGACATCCAGCTAACTTAAGTAATTTCATATCATTATCAGAAAATGTAGGATTAGATATCGAGAAAATGACAATGCTATATATTTGATTCTGATTAAAATGAGGAAATAAATATAAAGTGGTTGTATTAAAAATATTTAATAACTCTTCTATTTTAGGATGATCTACCGATTTATCAATAATATAAAATTCAGCTGTTTCTTGAACACCAAAAAAATATCGAAATTTCTCATAGGACAATTGTTCATAACTTTCTCTACACTCATTAGGAACAGATTCTTTTAACTCTAAATCACCCGAAAGATTAGTTTCATATATTAGAGCTTTATCCAATAGAAACCGACTCTTAACCGCATTTAAAGCAAGGGTTATATTCTCGGTTTTTGATTCTTGATCCATCAACAATTCACAAAGATTAATTATTAAGTTTTGATTTGTCTCGCTCATACGCTTTTTCCCCTTTGAACCAATAATAATTATAGTAATTTGGGCTCAATTCATCTACAAATTGAATAGTTGAGTATAAATGATCGAAATGATTCAATATTATTTATACCTATATTACTTATATTATACAACGGCAAATAGAAAAAAAGAACATGATATTTCATGTTCTTAGCCTAATAATTCTTTACAAATGCTTTCAGCAGCTTTTTTCCCTGCTCCCATCGCTAAAATAACAGTCGCTGCACCACTTACTGCATCTCCACCGGCATAAACAGATTGCACAGAAGTCATTTGATTCTCATTAACTACAAAGCAACCTCTACGATTAACTTCAAGTGATGATTCTGCATTTTTAAGCAATGGATTACTTGATGTCCCAATTGCCATAATGACATAGTCACAATCAATCGCAAAGTCACTACCTTCTACTACAGTAACCCCACGTCTTCCTTTTTCATCAGGCTCTCCTAATTCCATAGATACACATGTCATACCCGTCACATGACCTGCATCATCTTTAATGATTGCGGTAGGATTTGTAAGTAATTTGAAATCAATACCTTCTTCCATTGCATGTTCAATTTCTTCATGTCTTGCAGGCATTTCTTCCAAACTTCTACGATAAACCAAGGTAACTTTATCACCAAGTCTTCTTGCGCATCGAGCAGCATCCATCGCAACATTTCCACCACCTACAACGATTGTATGTTGAGGTTTAGCAATCGGTGTATCATAACGATCATCATAAGCCTTCATTAAATTACAACGTGTTAAATATTCATTTGCACTTACAACACCCACAGCATTTTCATTTGGTATGTTCATAAAATTTGGTAATCCTGCTCCGGTACCAATAAATAACGCCTTATAACCTTCCTCCCACAAATCTTCAAATGTAATTGTTCTGCCAACGATCATATTCGTTTCAATTTTAACATTGTAGTCTTTTAACGTTTCAATTTCATGTTGAACAATCGCTTTTGGTAATCTAAACTCAGGAATACCATATGATAATACTCCACCTGTTTGGTGTAAGGCTTCAAATATTGTTACATCAAATCCAGCTTTGGCACAATCATTTGCGCAAGATAACCCTGCTGGGCCACTTCCGATAATACCAACTTTGATACCGTTGGATTCAATTGTATCTTGTTTTGTTTTACCATGTTCAGCAACATAACGTTCAAGACGACCAATCGCAACTGCCTCACCCTTAATACCACGTACACATTTTGATTCACATTGACTCTCTTGTGGACAAACACGGCCACAAATACTTGGAAAATTATTAGTTATTTTGATTTCTCTCAATGCCTCATCTACATTATCATTTACTAAATATTGAATAAACTCAGGAATATGCACACCCACAGGGCAACCTTCCATACAAGGTTTATGTTTACAATTTAAGCAGCGTTGTGCTTCATTAATTGCCATATCATGTGTATATCCTAATGCTACTTCTTCAAAGTTTTTACTACGAACAGTTGGGTCTTGAAAAGGCATTGGTGTTTTTTCATTTTGCATATTTGCCATATTACATACCCTCCTTACTTAAGCGACATTGATGTCCCTCTTCGTCTTTATACATTTTGTTTCTTTCAACAAGATTATTAAAATCCACTAGATGTCCATCAAAATCCGGTCCATCAACGCATGCAAATTTTGTCTTACCATCAACCGTAACCCTACATCCGCCACACATTCCTGTTCCATCAATCATAATTGGATTTAAACTTACAATCGTTTTAATTCCATAAGGACGAGTACACTCGCAAATCGCTCTCATCATTGGAATTGGACCAATTGCAATGACTAAATCATATGGATTATCAATCATCATTTGATTTAGTGCATCTGTAACAAAACCTTTATTCCCGTTTGAACCATCATCTGTCATAATCTTACATTGATTAGCTATAGCCTTCATTTCTTCTTCAAGAATAATCATATCTGTATTTCTAAATCCAGCTATCATATCCACGTGAACACCTTGATTGAATAAGTATTTAGCACTAGGATAAGCAATTGCACTACCTACGCCTCCGCCTACAACACATACATGCTTTGCTTCTTCAAATTCTGTTGGTTTTCCTAATGGTCCTACAATATCTTGAATTGAATCACCTTCATTTAGTTTACTTAACTTAATTGTACTTGATCCGATTGCCTGTACAATAATTGTAATAGTCCCTTTATCTGTATTGTAATCAGCAATAGTTAAAGGAACTCTTTCTCCAAATTCATCCACTCTTAATATAATGAATTGACCTGGTTCTACTTTTTTACTAACTGCATTTGCTTCAATTTCATATAAGTAAACATCTGGGTTTAATTTCTTCTTCGTAACTATTTTATACATATTAGGCACCTCGCATTTCAATATTATACAATAAATGACTATTCTATCCAAGTATCATTGTCATTTTCTATAATACATGTCATCACATTGAGAATAACATCACAAGTGGAGTGAGATAGACCCTTTTTATATATGAATATTCAGTATTTCATGATAAAATAAACGAGGTGATGAAATTGAAAATATTATGCGAAAAATGCAGCAAGGATTTAAGCAAATCCATTGCAGAAACATTCGAGACCTATCAAGTAGGTAAAGTTAAATGTAAAACTTGTTCCAAACGTAATACTCGATATATAAGTGAAAGTGATTTACTTATTTATTTTGCAAGTAGTTGTATTCTTTATACCCTAGCAGTTATTGCTATCTACTTCTTGTTTAATATGATGAGTACTGTATCTCCTTTCGTTATTTACGGTGTCATCTTTGTTTTATTTATCGGTATGTACTTTCTTACCAAAAATATTTGTTACTACATTTATGAGAAAGCTCCTTTTAAATCAGCATGGAAAGATTTTGAATTCAAAGAAGATGTCGAAGGAATTAAGAAAAGGCTTAAATGGCAATTCATTATGTTTTTGCTAGTAGCGTTAATGTTTGGTTCTCAACCCAATTTAATAAACTATGCCTTCTTATTACTAATAACCTTTACAATATTAATTGTAATAAAAGTGTATCTAAGTATCCGAAATGAAAGAAATACTTTTGAATCAAGAAAAAAAATATCTCAATAGATATTTTTTTATTTGTTCATTTCTTTGTTTAGACTTAATTTTGAAATAACAAATCCAACTATACACAAAATAATAAACAGTATCATGACATAAATAATATTTTGTATTTGAATTTCTTGATGAAGTAATAGCATTCGAACTAGTTGTATACAGTGAGTAAATGGATTAATGCGAATGATGATACCTAGTATTCCATCGATTTGATCTATTGGAAATAATGAGGAACTTAGAAAAAATAGTGGTAATACAAGTGCATTCATCATTGTTTCATATACCATTTCATTTGGTAACCATAAACTAATTGAATAAGCAAGTGTTGACATGAAGAAACTTGATAAAAATAAAATCATCATTATTGTTGAAAATTCAAACAAATTTAATGAAATATCTACACCAAACAAGCAACTCATTAATGTGAGTATTCCTACTTCAAGAAATGCACATAATGTAGATTCTAGGATTTGAGCAAGCACGATGGATTCACGTTTAATAGGTGCAATTAACATACGCTTAAAACTACCATCTTGCTTCATAAAATAATTCATAATTCCACTACTACTAGAAGATCCAAAACAAACCAAAAACATCAATCCAGGCAAAATGTAAGTTGTATAGTTTATCGATACTACTGATTGCATCACATTTTGTCCTACTGTACTGTAAAGCACTAACCATAGTAAAGGTTGTAGCAAAGTGAATACAATAGTGAGACGATGATGATATCGCCATTTAACATTCCGTTTTAACAGTGTTATAACTTCCACTTCAAACCTCCTTGCATTACTTGAATAAATATATCTTCTAAGGAAGGTTCTATAAATCCCATGGAATATAAGTCTACATTGTTTTTTATTAAATATTTCATCAGCGAATGGAATCGTTCTTTTTGATTTTTAATCATTATTTTTTTATCTCTGATGGTGATTTCTATATTACCAAACTCTTGTTTTAGTCTATTTACAATATCACTTACATTAGCTTGATTTAACTTAATTTCAATAACACTTGTATTCAATAGTTCTTTTAGTTCTTCATAACTACCTTGTATTACTTCTTTTCCTTTATTCATAATACACACTGTATCACTCAATGATTCTGCTTCATGCAAATAATGCGTAGTTAAGAATATTGTTGTACCTAGATCTTTTTTTATTTTCTTAACCATGTCCCATAATGCATTTCTTGAATGTACATCCATTCCTACAGTTGGTTCATCTAAGAATAAAATTTTAGGATTCGACATTAAAGTCATTGCGATATCCAGTTTTCTTTTAACTCCTCCAGAAAATGTTTGTACAGGTCGGTTACAATATGAATTCAAATCAAACATATCGACTAACATCTTCATTCTTTTTATAGCTTCATCTTTTGGCATATGGTACAAATCACTTTGTAATAACATATTTTCTTCTAATGAAAGAAACATGTCCATTGAAGTATATTGAAAAACACAGGCTATTTGTTTTCTTATTGAATTTACATCTCGTTTTATATCACAATCAAATATTTCAATATCACCACTTGTTTTATCCATTAATGTGGTTAGTATTTTTATGATTGTCGATTTACCAGCTCCATTTTCTCCAAGTAAAGTAAAAACCTCTCCTTCTTTTACTTCAAGATTAAAATCACAAAGAGCTTGAACGCCATTATTATATGTTTTAGAAACATGATTAACTTTGATCGCAAGATTACTCTTCATTTTTCAAAATGAAATGTATCTCGGTTACATATTTATTTGGATTACCAATCATCAACATGCCTGGACCTTTAATGTAAACTTCTTTCGCAATACCTGTAACTGGAATTTGATGCTCGTCTACATAATCCATTAAAATTTGATAAGCTTGTGAAAGTTTTGTATATGGTCCAATCCAAGTTGTACTTAGCACTTTTTCATGCGGAAGTATTTTTACTTCAACACCTGATTGATTTGGTGTTTCTTCAGTTGGTACACATATCTCCATTTCAACTTCCTTCTTATTTGGATCATTTGTAAGGTAGTAGAATATAGGTGCACCACTTGATTTTCCTTTAATTGATTTAAATATTTTCGGTAAACATGATGTTGCTTTTTGTGGTAATCCAACATACCTCATGTAGGCTACCCTTGTTGATTCAATTTCTTTTATTTCAATTTCCATTCTTTTATCCTCCTGGTAAAAGAATACATCGCATCAATTTTTAATTCCTCTTAAATTGCGTATTATATTAAGAGAAAAGTTAGACTACATATTGTAATCTAACTTTTATTTAGCGATTATTTTATCAAGCATGTTTAACTCCAAAAGATTTACTGTTTCAAACTTACCTTGGTAAAAAACGGCATAATTATTGAATACGCATGGAATATCTTTAGCTTGTTTTAATGATTGAATATGATGCAAAGTTATGGGGATATGATTACATTCACAATGCGTTTTAACATTCATTATTTTTTGTTCAATAAATGGACATTGATCATCATAATAGATTGTAAGTTCTTGATTATTAATTCTTTCTAATTTTGCATTTTTAGTAAATGTTGGTTTTGTTCCATCGAATGATAGCGCAAGTAATTCGTAACCAGAGGGAGTTGAATCTACAATATCAAAACCAAATGATTTAACAAAATTTTGATTCGTTAACCAATGTTTTTGTTTCTTTGCACCCAATAAGCATATTCCTGATTTCTTTTTCTCTTTTGCATCTTGAATGCAATATTCAAGTAGTGCTTTCCCATAACCCTTACCTTTGAATTCACCATCCACCCAAAGACAATATAAATACAGATAATTATCACCAAGTATCGGTACCCACGCACTCTCAACAGGTGCATATTCAATGAATACAGTGCCTTTTACATCTAGTTTTCTAAAAACATGACCTTCTTTTAATCTGTTTTTTAACCATTCTCGTTTAGCCTCAACACCAGGATGGGCTACACGACTTCGAATGATACAACATAAATGCTCTTGGTCAATGTTTGTTTCATTAAGATTTATAAATTGATTATCCATATTTATCCCTCACTATTGTTTGTTATTTCATCCATGAAATAGTTGTCCATGATCAATACGATCTGCGTCTGTTACTTCTCTTATTACTTTACAAGGTACGCCTGCCGCAATAACACCTGAAGGTATGTCCTGTTTTACAACACTACCAGCACCTACAATGCTACCATCTCCTATTGTAACTCCACCACATAAGGTTGCATTTGCACCAATCCAAACATTATCTTCAATGGTAATTGGACTTGATGTTCCAATACCTTCTAACCGTTGCTCAGTATGTATAGCATGTCCTGCACACGCGATACAAACCCCAGGTCCTATAAATACACCTTGACCAATTATCACTGGTGACGTGTCTAATATCACGCAATTATGGTTGATGAATACAAATCCTTTCATATGAATATTGAATCCATAATCACAAAAGAACATTGGTTCAATATATGCACTTGGATTATATGTACCAAGTAGTTCATCTAATATCATCGCTCTTTCTTCATGACTACTTGGACTTGTCTGATTGTATTTCCAACATAATGTTTTCGCAATCGTTTGAAGTTCACTTGGATTATCGCTATAACTAGAACAATATGGTTTATTCTGTTTCATTACATCTATCATTTTCATTCACAATACCTACCATTTTTATTTACTCATTATAGCATGTATCATTAATTCATTATAAGAGAAAAAACATGACAAGGAGCGTCATGTTTAAATATTTATTATTTTATTTCATCATTTGCAATCATATCCAATTGTTCATAACTTGGTACAAAGAACAAATTACCCGTAATTGGATTAAAGTAATCTAAGATACTATCATGAGTATCTTTTTCTTTACCTTCAAACATATGTTGTAGCATTTGAAGTGTAGTTGAAAAATCCTTAGAGTACCCTAAGAAATAACTTCCAAAGAGATTCTTAGATGCTTCTGCAAACGCAATGTTTGCACGCATGATTTTAATTTCCTCACCCATTTTATCATGAGCTTTTGATATTTCAGTATGCGCATTACTCGGTTTAACATCATCTGCTAATTCTAAATCATTTTCTTTTGTACGTCCTACAACAAGTTCTTGTTTCTCAACTGTTAATGAATCCCACAAATCCAAATCGAATATATACTTTTGTGCAAGTACATATGTACCACCTATATATGGGTCATTCTCATCATCTATATAAACAACATCTTGTACCTCTTCCATATCTGGATTTTCTGTTCCATCTACAAATCCAAAAATAGCGCGTCCATCACGAAACCTAAAACCATGTGTTTCATCAACTGATTCAATAACATCTTTTAATAATTTATGAATGATCAACATCATTTCATAACACACATCCATTTTTTCAGCACGAATATGAAAAAATAAATCACCCTCTGTACTTACCGCTTTCTTCGTTTGTCCATTAATTTCATTAAATCTTTCTAATTCTTTGGGCCTTTTCGTATTTGGAAAAAGTCTTTGCCAAGCTTCAGCTCCTATTCCCATTGCGAATTTAAAATTGTCATAGGGAAAACGAATCTTCATACTATTCATTGTTGGATGAAGTCGTTCACAAAAACCCTTAAATGCTTCTAATACTACTTCCGTATCTACATCTTTTCTAAAATTTACAGTACATAAAATCGTACTTTGTGCCTGTTCAGGTATAACATCTTGATATTTCATATAGAATCCTCCATTAAATTAATTATTTACCCATTTGCAAATAATTTCAATTGAGGTGCCTAGTTTTTTTCAATTTAGGACTAATAGAATTGCATTAACAATCATAGAACAATAATAAAAGATACCACATAAAGTGGCATCTTCATTACAAACATTAAATTATTTCTTAGCAGTATACTTACGAATATCAAGTGCAACTGCAACGATAATAACTAGACCTTGAGCAATAAATTGGTATGAAGTATCAACACCTAAGAATTGTAATGATGTCTTCATTAATTCAAATACGAGTACCCCCAATAAGATACCTTGAACCTTACCGATACCTCCGGTAGTAGATACACCACCAATAGTACAAGCTGCGATTGCTTCTAGTTCATAACCTAATCCTAAGTTAACTGAAGCTCCTCCTGATTTAGCAGCTAATAAGAAACCTGCGAAACCATACATAACACCAGCTAATGTATAAATACGAATCTTTGTAGCAGTTGTATTAACACCTGATACTTCAGCTGCATTTTCATTACCACCGATTGCGTACATGTATTTACCATGACGAGTTTTATTGTAAAGGAACCAGAATACAACTCCCATAACGATAGCGATAATTAATAACCACTTTAGTTTAAAGGCTCCAATATCGAATAAACTACCAGAAGCGATTGAAGTATAATCTTTTCTAAGACCACCAACTGGGTCAGCTCCTGAATAAACTAAGTTGATTCCATAAACTATTGTTTGCATACCTAATGTAGCTAGGAATGGTGGAACATTTAAGTAAGAAACTACTAATCCATTAATTAACCCAAATAAACCAGTAGCGAATACAACAATTGCGAATACAAAGAAGATATTTAATTGTGGTAAATTTTCGAAAAACTTAGCTGTATAATCAGCACGTTGTAATAACGTACAAGCTAATACCCCTCCAAGACCTACTAAACGTCCAGCAGATAAGTCAGTACCTTTAGTAATCAAACATCCACTTACTCCAAGTGCGATAATAAAACGAGGAGCAGTATTTGATGCGATATTATTGAAGTTATCCCATGAGAAGAACCCTTTTTGAGTGAACCCAACGAAGAGTACTAAAGCAAATAACAAAATTACAATCGCATTATTACTTAAATAATTTTTTATTTTTTTTGCGTCCATATATTTTCCTCTATTTCCTTACATATATTTCGTTGCAAGAGACATTACTTTTTCTTGCGTTGCTTCAGCACCATCTAATATACCAGTAACTCTACCTTCACACATAACCATGACACGATCACTCATACCTAATAATTCAGGCATTTCTGATGAAATCATGATGATTGATTTACCTTGTTTAGCTAGTTCAGCAATAATTGTATAAATTTCGTACTTAGCACCAACGTCAATACCACGTGTTGGTTCATCTAGAATTAGAATATCTGGATCATTTGCAAGCCAACGACCAATGATAACTTTTTGTTGGTTCCCCCCTGATAATGATTGAATTTGTGTTTTAGTAGATGGAGTTTTAATACTCATCTTACGTATATTTTCATTTACCAATACATCTAGTTTACGATTATTTAATACAAATCCCAAATCAAGATATTTATCAAGTGAAGCAATACCTACGTTATCTGATATTGATAATACACCAAAGATACCAGTAGCACGACGATCTTCTGTAAGCAATGCAATACCTTTTTTAATTGCATCGCGAGGTCTCTTAATTTTTAGTGGTTCACCTTTATAAGTAATTGAACCATTCATTGTATGACGAACACCAAATATAGCTTCCATCAACTCTGTACGTTGAGCTCCAACTAATCCACCAATACCAAGAATTTCTCCTCTTTTTAACTCAAAGGATACATCCTTAAATGATTTCGGACTAATTGATGTATAATTTTCAACTTTAAGAACTACTTCCCCTGGTATATTTTCACGAGGTGGAAATCTGTTAGTAAGTTCACGTCCAACCATTCTTTTAATAATAAGATCCGTAGTTAATTCTTTTGAAGGCCATGTACCAACATACGTTCCATCACGCATGATTGTAACTTCATCCGAAATCTTTAAGATTTCTTCCATTTTATGAGAAATATAAATAATCGATACACCATTCGATCTTAAACGATTAATGATATCGAATAATCCTTCTACCTCATTTTCAGTTAATGAAGATGTAGGTTCATCCATGATAACAACTTTAGCATTAACTGAAACTGCTTTAGCAATTTCAACTGATTGCATATTTGAAACTGACAATTCAGAAAGTTTCATCTTAGGATTAAAGTTCATATTTACTTCTTTTAATAGTGCTTCTGTATCAGCATACATTTTCGCATGATCGACAATTTTAATTGGTCCAAAGTTTTTAGTTGGAAAACGACCACAGAAAATATTCTCTGCAATACTTCGATCAAGGATAGGTTGTTGTTCTTGTTGCACCATCGCAATACCACGTCCTAAAGCTTCATGTGTATTCTTAATATCTACTTTTTCACCATTGAAATATACTTCTCCACTATCTTTATTATAGATACCGAATAAGCATTTCATTAATGTTGATTTCCCAGCTCCATTTTCACCCATCAATGCGTGAACTGTTCCTGGTCTAATATTTAGAGATACATTATCTAAAGCTTTAACACCTGGGAAGCTTTTACTTATATTTTTCATTTCTAAAATATAATCACTCATATATATTCCTCCCTAGTAGGTTATTTCTTGAAAAATTACGTGTGCGCAAAGGCACACGTAATTTAAATTTAATACTCTGTTAATTATCTAATTATTTGAATTCAGCAGCATTTTCAGGAGTAACTTTAACATAGTCTACCCAGTAGTATGAGTCAAGTTCTTCACCTTTAGTAGCTTTAATAGCAGCGTCAACAGCTGAGTGAGATTGTCCGATATGGTCATTTAATACTGTACCAGTCATTCCACCTGTTGATACAAGTTCAACAGCTTCAGCAAGAGCATCAACACCTACTAAGTAAATGTCTTCTCCAACTTTACGTCCAGCAGCTTCGATAGCTTGAGCAGCACCTAAAGCCATAGCATCATTGTTACAGAATACAACTTCAACTTTGTCGCCGTATTTTGTTAAAGCATTAGCAACGATTTCTTGACCTTTTGCTTGGTCCCAGTCACCACGTTGTTCATCAAGTTTTTCAACTTTTAAACCAGAAGCAGTTTGGAATTCTTCGATAGAGAATTGAGTACGGTATTGAGCATCAACGTTTTCAGGATCTCCAACAACCATTACATATTGAAGAACGCCGTCGCCATTAAGGTCGCCTTTGTTTTCAAGATCAGCAATTAATTGTCCTTGGAATTTTCCTGATTGACGAGCATCAGCTCCAACGTATGTGTACATTGTTGCATATGGATCAGCAGCTGTTCCATCAGCATTTTCATACATTGTCATATCTTCAGCACTTGGTTCGCGGTTGATAAAGATACAAGGTTTGTTAGCTTCTTTACATTTTTCGATAACTGTTGCTGCAGATGTAGATTGTACTAAGTTAATGATAAGTACATCGAAATCTTGAGTAATGAAGTTGTCGATTTGGTTAGTTTGTTCAGCTTGGTCACCTTTTCCATCTTGGATAGTAACTTCATACTTAACATCACTAGTTTTGTTTAATTCATCTACATAATTTTGAATTTCGTTACGGTAAAGAGTCATGAAGTTGTCATCAAATTTGTAAATTGATACACCAATCTTTACAGTTTCTCCTGTAGCAGCAGCGTCTCCGCCTTCAGCAGGTGTTGCGCTTGGAGTTGCTGGTGTGCTAGAACATCCTACTAAACCTAGTAGCATAGCTCCAGCAGCTAATAAAGCTAATAATTTCTTTTTCATTTTTTCCTCCCGTATACTTTAGTTATTGTATACGCTTACATGATAAATCATTTCAAAGCGCATAGTCAACACACATTCATTTTTTTTGTGTGAACAATGTGATGTTTAGTAAAACTAAGTGGTTATATTTGGTTATATTTTTCAAAAGTCACCATTTTGTGCATACATAGAGCAATTCAGTAAAATCAAAATACCATCGCTTTTACTAAACGATTTGACTTTTGTTTTTATTTGATATAAATTGTCTACATCAGGGAGGTTTTCATAATGGTTACAATTCGGGACGTCGCAAAAGCCGCAAACGTGTCTATATCTACAGTTTCAAGAGTTCTCAATTACGACCCTTCTCTTAATGTACCTGAGGATACAAAGAAAAGAGTTTTCGAAACAGTCGAAAAAATGGGCTATTGCAAAAAAGAAATTAAGATGAAAAACAATTATTCACGAAACCGTGTTGGTATTGTTCAGTGGTATACAAATGAAAAAGAACTAAATGATCCTTTTTACCATTCAATTCGTGTAGGTGTTGAATCAACTTTACATAATAACAACATCGAAATTATTCGTTCGTTTAAGGATGATGATGATTATTTCACTAAATTAGAAGGTCTTGATGGATTAATTTGTATTGGTAAGTTCAGTAAAACAGAAATTGCTGAGTTCCGCAAAATCACTGATAAAATTATCTTCATTGATATGTTTATGGAAAAAATCTATGTCAATACGATTATCATGGATGTTCAAAATGCTCTAAAAGATGCCATTGAATATTTAATTTCTTTGGGTCATCGTCGTATAGGTTTCTTGGGTGGTATTGAATTTACTACCGATGGTTTAAAATACAAAGATCAAAGAAAAATTTTCTTCGAACGTTATTGTTCAACATATAATATTGAATATTTAAAATATGTACGTGAAGAACAGTTCACATCACAGTCTGGATATGAAATGATGAAATCAATTTTATCCTTACCGAAATTACCAACTGCTGTTTTTTGTGCAAATGACCCCATTGCATTTGGTGCATTAAGTGCAATAAGTGAAGCTGGACTAAGTGTGCCTGATGATATTTCAATTATTGGGTTCAATAATGATCCAACATCGGCTTATGCAAATCCCCCACTCACCACGATCAATGTTCCATCAGAAAAAATGGGAGAATTCAGCGCACAATTCTTATCCATGTTTCTAAAACAAAAGAAGATTTACCCCATGATGTCCATGGTTCCATGTGAACTTATCATAAGACAATCATGTAGTCGACCTAAATCATCGACAAGTTGGATTTAAAAGGACATTTCACAATTCGTGAAATGTCCTTTTCATTAATTATTTTTCTTCAAATATGGTTTACCATTAGCTGCTGGAGCTTTTGATTTACCAAATGAGAAAGCGAGTACTAGTAAACAAACTACATACGGAATTGCCGATAATATTGTCGGCGATAAACCAGTTACATTGGTTGCTTGAAGTTGTAATTGAATTGCATCAAATACACTAAAGAACAAACAAGCACTAATTGCTCCTAATGGTTTCCATCGACCTAAGATAACGGCCGCAAGTGCTAAATAACCACGTCCTGCAGACATATTTTCTTGGAAAATATTCATTTGACCAAGTGATAAATAAGCACCACCTAATCCTGCAAGCATCCCACTTACAATAACGCACCAGTAACGAATACGCCATACATTAATACCCAATGTTTCTGCAACTTTTGGATTTTCACCTACAGTATGAATACGTAAGCCTAAAGGCGTATGTCTAAATAAATACCAAATACCAACACTCACAATAATTGCAAGATAAAGTAATGGTGAGAAGTTAGCCATATACTTTCCTATGACTGGAATATCTCTAAAGATTTCAGTAGTAGGTAAATAAGCAACCGGATCAGAGTTTCCAGCACGATTGAAAATTAAACGTAATCCAAATGATGTAATCCCTGCAGAGAATAACGTAATACCAGTAGCACTTACTGCTTGAGGTCCACCGCATGAAATAGAAATAAATGCATGAATCAATGCAAGTAATCCTCCTCCAATTGCCGCTGCAAGAACACCTAAAATTGGATTATTTGTAAAGAATGATACAGCCATACCACAGAAAGCACCAAAGAGAATCATACCTTCAATACCAATGTTTGTAACCCCTGCTCGTTCTGATAGAACACCACCAAGACTTGCAAAGATAAGAGGTACAGCTGTTGAAATTGTCATTAGGACAATCGCTTCAATAGAGATCATTGTGCGCCCTCCAATTTCTTTTCTTCATTTACTTTTATACGATTTAGTTTTGCTTTTTTATAGATTGTAAAGATATACTCAGCTGCAATAAATAGAATAATAACACCTTGCATTGCATCAACGATTGTTCTTGAAACACCGACTGACGTTTGCATAGTTACAGCACCCGTTCTTAATACACTGAATAATAAAGCGGTTAGAATAACACCTATTGGATTTCCTTTTGCAAGTAATGCAATTGGAATACCATCGAATCCATATCCTGGATTATATCCATCATATAATTTACCTGAATTACCCAGAACATCCATTGCTCCTGCAAGTCCTGCAAGTCCGCCTGATATGATTAATGAAATTAGGATATTCTTTTTTGAACTAATTCCATTAGAATTTGAAGCATTTTGATTTCCACCAACTGCTTTTATTTCATAACCAAGAACAGTTTTTTGAAGCAATATTTTTAATATGATTGCTGCAATGATTGCAAAGACAATACTAATGCAAATACGCAATCCTCCTGTTTGAATAAATGGAATTCTAGCAGTTGCCTCCACCCAATTCATTGCCACGAAATCACTTTTGTCTGCTTTGAAATAAGTGTTAATTAAAAATGAAACAACTGAGAAAGCAACATAGTTCATCATGATGGTACTGATAACCGTATTTACATCTTTTTTAATTTTTAAAATACCTGGAATAACTGCCCATAAACCACCAAAGATAAATCCAGCTAAGATAGCTAGTGGTAAATGAACAAGCATTGGTAATCCCTTAAGCGTAACACCGACAAGTGAAGCTCCAAATGCCCCAAATACCAATTGTCCCTCGCCCCCAATGTTTAATGATTTACATTGATACGCAATAGATACTGATAATCCTGTAAAGATAAGTGGTGTTGCTTTATTTAAAGTTTGAGATATTGCGGCAGGTGATCCAAAAGCACCTCTAAATAATGCTGAGTATGCTTCAATAGGACTTTTACCTGTAGCCAGAATCAACAAGCTACCAAAGATAAACGCAAAGGCTATCGCAATTAAAGGCATTTTAAGTTCACTCAATGATTTTTTTATTTTATCCATTGACGCCTACCCCCTTTAATCCCAACATCATTTTACCAATCTCTTCAATATCAAATTCATCTTTAGTTAGTGTTCCAACTACTTTACCCATATGGAATACGTAGATACGATCACATAACGCTAAAATTTCATCAAGTTCAAATGAGATTAACAAAATACCTTGTTCATTATTTCTCGCTTCTACTAATGTATTATGAACAAATTCAATTGCTCCAACATCTAGTCCACGTGTTGGTTGTGATGCAAGAATAAATTTTGGTTTATTGCATGTTTCTCTAGCAAGAATAATCTTTTGTTGATTACCTCCAGATAACGTTGATGCAAGACTTTCTCTTGACATTGTACGTATATCAAAGTCTTTAATATTTTTATCTGCGAATGTTGAAATTTCATTAAAATTTAAGAAATAGTTTTTCGCAAATGGCGCATGATAGTGTTGACCGAGAATCATATTTTCAGCAACAGTATAATCTAAAACTAGTCCATCACGATGACGATCTTCTGGAATATATCCTAAACCATGCGAGCGAATATCTCGAACGCTTTTCTTCTTAATATTTTCACCATTTACAAGTACTTCTCCTGAATAGTGTTTAAATAAACCACTGATGATTTCAATTAGTTCCGATTGCCCGTTTCCATCAATACCTGCGATACCTACGATTTCACCAGATTTCACATCGATGTTAATGCCATCTAATACCTTATGTGGTCCTTTGGTAGCAGATAAATTCTCAACCAGTAAGACTTCATCTTTCTTCATCGTTTTACTACGAGCTCTTCCTCCCAAAACAACATCACGACCTACCATCATCTGAGTTAGTTTCGATTCATCTACTTCATTTGTATTCACAGTACCTATTAGTTTTCCTAAACGTAATACAGAAATACGATTACTAATTTCCAATACTTCATTTAATTTATGTGTAATGATAATAACTGTTTTTCCTTTTGATACAAGCAAACGAATGTTATCAAAAAGTTCTTCAATTTCTTGTGGCGCAAGTACTGCAGTTGGTTCATCAAGAATTAAAAGATCTACACCTCGATACAAGGCTTTTAAAATCTCAACACGTTGTTGCATTCCTACAGTAATTTCATCAACTCTTGCTTTTGGATCTACATGTAGATTGTATTTTTCGCAAAGTTCTTCTACTTCTTTAATCGCTTTCTTACGATCAAGGAAAAGTTTAGTTCCTGTTTCTTGTCCAAGGACGATATTTTCAGCGATTGTTAAATTTTGAATGAGCATGAAATGCTGATGTACCATTCCAATACCACGTTCAATTGCATCTTTTGGATTTTTCAAATGAACTACTTCTTCATTTATTTTAATTACACCAGCAGTTGGCTGATACAATCCATAAAGGACATTCATCAATGTTGATTTACCTGCACCATTTTCACCACAAATTGCATGGACAGTTCCTTTTTCAACACCAATACTAATATCATCATTTGCTTTAAGAGCTCCAAAATACTTGCAAACGTTTACTGTTTCTATTGCGTATGACATTGATTCTCCTTTCTAAAAAGTTGTGAGTTTCCCCACAACTAAGTTTATTTTCCAAAGCTTGCTAAATCTTCTTTAGTTAATGGAATTTGAATTTCTCCATTCATAACTTGAGTTCTAATAGCGTCAACTTGTTGAAGGATTTCATCACTTGCAACCGTCTTTACTAAATCAGCATTAGGGTTGAATAAGATATCAACTCCACCTTCTTTAATACCACGTGTTGTGATACCTGCAGAAGATGTTCCACCAATAAACTCATTTAATGCGTTATAAACAGTTAAATCAACAGTCTTAACTTGAGATGCAATAATCTTTTCAGGGTTCTTATCAAATTGTCCTAAAGCAGCTCCTAAAGCATATTTACCTTCACCAGCATCTGTTGCAGCTTGGAATACGCCTAAGTTACATGCACCTGCGAATGATGCTACATAATCTGCGCCTTGAGTAAATAATGTATTTGCAATTTCTTTTCCTTTTCCTACATCATTGTATGTACCAGCATAAATACCGATAACTTTACCTGTAGGGTTAGTTGTCATAAATCCAGCTTCGAATCCATTTTTTGCACGTTCTTGTAGTGGTGATTCAACACCAGCGATATAACCTACTGTTCCAGTTTTTGTAACTAAACCAGCAAATGCTCCAAGAACAAATGCAGCTTCTTCTTCTTTAAACATTGAAGATACAACATTTTCTACCCCATCAACCTCTGCATCAAATGCTAAGATTGTTTTATCTGGATATTCTGCAGCTACTTGAATAACTGCATCTGCGAATGATGCACCTGCACAAATTGCTACATCAGCACCATCATTAAATACGGCACGTAAATTGTTTGCGTAGTCTCCAATTTCTTTTGATTCAACCATTTTTACTTCAAAACCTAATTCTTCTGATGCTTTTGTTAGACCAGAGTAAACAGCATCGTTATACCCTTGATCCCCTAAACCTCCCGTGTCAGTTACAAACCCAACGACATATTTCTTTTCGCCGTCAGTTGTTTGCCCTCCTTCTTTTGGAGCGTCAGTTGAACATGCAGCGAGTGATGTTACAAGTAACGCAGATAATAAGATTGTTAAAATTTTCTTCATTCCTTTTCCCCTTTCTTAACAAATCATATCAGCATCATTTGTCTTAGCTTGCCAAGTGCGTAAGCGTTTCAACAAATCATGCTTAATATCTTTATAATTTTCATCCTGTGCCAAGTTATTCAACTCAAATGGATCTTTGTCTAAATCATACAATTCATCAATTTGATTCTCAAACTTAACCAGTTTGTAGTTATCATGAACCATCATACGACCATTGATACGTTCTACATATCCATGACCAGCAGTTTCACACATCAAGTCATCACGCCATTCTTTAGTTTCATGTTTAACTAAAGGCAATAAGCTTGATCCATGATATTCTTGTTTGAATTTAAGTCCAACCGCATCCATTATTGTAACAGGAATATCCATATTACTCACTAGTTGATTGAACTTTTGATTTGGATCAATAACACCTGGCCATTTGATTGCCATTGGTATTCTCATAACTTCTTGGGACATATATGAACATTTATCAAAATGTCCGCCATGACTAGCAAGTGCATCACCATGATCTGTTGCCCAAACAATAACAGTATTCTTGTCTAATCCTAATTCTTTAACTTTATCCAAAATCTTACCTGCAGCTGCATCTAACATCGTGTTATGAGCATAAGCATGAGCTAGAATTTCTTGCCAAGTTTCCCAAGGCACTGGATTAGGATGGATAATTTTTTGATTGTCATCTCCAATGAATCGATTATCTTCTGTACGATGTACATCAGCACGATTATTTAAATCATCACTAAAGTTACCATATTCCTTAATATCTTTTGGATTATACATATCGTAAAATTCTTTTGTAGGGAAGAATGGTTGATGTGGTCCCCAAAAATCGACACGCATATTGAATGGCTCATCGCTACCGTTCTTAACTAATTCTTCTAATTTTTCGCAAGCGAGATTTGCTAAAAAGAATGATTCATGTGTTTCTTTTGGTGTTACTGTAATACCCATCGCATGTTCACCACACCAGCTTGATTCACATTTGTAATTTTCTCCCACTTTTATTTTAGGGAAATGTCCTTCTGCAAATAATCGGTCTGAACAACAATGCCATTCAATGAAATGTTCTGCCATTGGTAGATTGTATCTTTCCAAATACTTTTTATATGTTTCTGATGTGTATGGATTACCATAGCCATCACAGCTAAATCCTTCACAATGTTGATTCTCAATTGTTGTAGCATTATCAGCGCCTGCATGCCACTTTCCAAAGTAATAATTCTTATACCCTTCTTTAAATAATGCTTCTAGGTACGTTTCTTCATCATATGGTGCAGATGAAGTATTGTAATAATTCTTATGTTTATGTGCAAATTGACCATTTAACATTGTACGTCTTACTGGCGCACATAAAGGTGTAGCACAATATGCATTCGTAAATTCAGCACCTTCACTTGCAAATTTCTCGAAATTCGGACGAAGTGGTTTAACTCCACCATCCCATCCATGACGATAAAATGCCTGGTGATCATTTAGAATGAAAATCACATTTGGTTTAGTCACAAATATTTCCCCCTTTTCCCAAGCAAATTATAACAAACCTATGTTTTCGTGTATAATACTAATATAGAATATGAAGTATAAGATTTTTGTTATATAAAGGAGATAATATGAATCATAGAAATTTGAGAATTTTCTTAGAAGTCTGTAAGACAAAGAACATTACAAAAGCATCTACTCAATTATACTTAGCTCAACCTGCTGTTTCACTAGCTATAAAGGAACTAGAGGATGAATATCATACAACTCTATTTTTAAGAAGTTCAAAATCACTCACAATTACAAATAGTGGCATGAAACTTATGCATTACGCTATGGAAATCATGAAAATATACAATGAAATTGAAACAACTTTTACGTCTGATAACAATGAAATTCTTAACCTAGGATCTTCCATTACAATTGCAGAACACTTTTTACCTCAATACATCAAAGCATACAAACAAACTACCAATCCATCCACCATACGTGTAACGATTGAAAATCCTGATGTTATAATAAGAAAAGTATTATCAAGAGAAATTGACTTTGCCTTTATTGATGCTGATTATCCAAGTGATAATTTAGAATTTACACCATTCTATACAAATCATTTTGTAGCTGTTACATCCAAGAATCATCCTCTTGCCCTCAAACCCGAAGTCACTTTTGAAGAGTTTCTTAGTTATGATTTGTTACTTCGTGAACAGGGCTCTGTCGAACGAGAACTAATTGAAATGATACTTAAGAAACGTGGGCATCATAAGTTACCGCTTTGGGAAAGCAGTAGTACAAAAGTTATAATCAAGGGTGTAGCTGAAGAAATTGGAGTTACCATTTTACCATTAGAACTCATACGCGATTATCTCCATACTGACAACATTCAAATTATTAATATTATCGATGTAAATTTAAAACGTTATTTTTACTTTATAAAGCGTAAAGATATTGCACTGAGTGCAACTATGAATAATTTTATACATGTAGCAACAAATCTATATAAATAGGAGATCCCCCATGAACTTAAATCATTTGAAGATATTTATTTTTGTTTGTAAGTATAGTAGCATCACTCAAGCATCTAAAGAATTGAATATGAAGCAGCCACAGGTCTCTTATGCTATCAAAGAGTTAGAAAGAGAACTGAATACCTGTTTATTCTTTCGTGTCTCTCGACGCCTAGAAATCACCGATAATGGAAACAAACTTTTCAACTTAGCCATGCGATTATTTGATCAATACGCTGAAATGGAACTTGCAATGAAATCCAGCGATGAAGAAACAATCATCACAGTTGGTGCATCGATTACACTTGGCAAACACTTTTTACCTATCTATATTAGTAAGTTTAATAAGATTTATCCAAATGTACACGTTAACCTAATCATCGACACCAACGAAAATATCATAAGTATGGTACTCAACAAAAAATTATTCCTTGCTTTTGTTGATACCAACATCGATGAACCAAAATTAGAAGTTGAACAATATCACAAAGATAAGATTGTAGCAATATGTCACAAAGATCATCCACTATCAAAAAAATCATCTCTCTCCTTACTTGATTTATCGAATGAAGATCTACTACTTCGTACCAAAGGAAATGGAGATCGCGAAGCAATTAATCAAGCATTCCAAGCCTTAGGAACTACCTATCACGCTGTACTTGAAAATGATATCGGTGTCTTACTCTTAAATGCCACCGCTAATAACCTTGGAATATCTTTACTACCCAAAAATATCGCATATGATTATGCCAACAAAAATGAAACAAAAATTTTAAATATTGATGAGTTACTATTAGATCGTTATTTCAGTTCTATTCATTTAAAAGGTGTTGAATTAAGTGATGTTTTACAAAGCTTTAACTCAGTCAGTATTTCTCAAGACAACTGGTTATTTATACAAAAAAGAGATTAATATGAAAGGAATAAAGAATGAAAAAAGAAAATTCAAATCTACAATTTTGGGAAAGAGTTGCTCATTTGTATACTCCGTTTGTAGAAAAAGGAAACAAAAAAATGTATGGAGATTTGTGTAACAACATACGCCCCTACTTAACGAAAGATATGAAAGTATTGGAATTGGCATGCGGTACAGGGCAACTTACTCTTTCTTTATGTGAGGATGTTCAGGAATGGTATGCTACTGATTTTTCACAAAAGATGATCGACGAATTAAATAAAAGATCTTTGAGTACATCGCTTCATTGTGAATTACAAGATGCTACAAACTTAACTTACCCAGATCACCAATTTGACGTTGTTATCATTGCGAATGCTTTACATATCATGCCAAACCCTAATCAAGCACTAAAAGAAATCAACCGTGTTTTAAAAGATGATGGAATCTTAATTGCACCTACCTTCATACACGAAGCAAAAACAAATAGAATAAAGATTTGGCTAATGGAAAGAATTGGTTTTATTACATTCCATAAATGGACATCCTCTCAGTTCAAGTTCTATATTATATCGCAAGGATTTGAGGTTATAAGTCATTCAATACTTTATGGAAACTTATTCCCTGAATGTGTGATTATCGCAAGAAAAAAAGTTAGTTAGTACTCATATGAGTATCAACTAACTTTTTACATGCTTAATTAAATAATTTTATATCCACCAACTGGGCGAATTGACAATACAAAGCAAGAGCCATCACCATAAATTTCATTCATTTGGTTTTTGTATTCTTCTAACATTGCTTTTGGTACAAAGGCTTGAATCGTTCCTGCAAGTCCACCACCATGAACACGGTATGCGCCTTTACCTTTTAATAACTGTTCAGACACCGCTAACGCTAATGAAAGGTTTTGATTTTCAATATCTTTGGTTGTGTATACATTTTGTAAATACATGTATGATGAATATCCTGACTCAATAATAAGCTGTTTAAATGTTTCTAAATCATTTTCCTTAAGTGCTTTTACTTGTTCTACAACACGATCAGTCTCATTGAAAAAGTGAATAGCACGTAACAAAGCACGATCACTACATTGTTCACGAATCTTCTTAATATTCTTTAAGAATTCTTCTTTTGTGCATTGTGATAACACTTCTTTTCCTAATACTTTAGCAACATCTTTCATTTCTTTCGGCATCAATCCGTATTCATCCGATAAGTCCGCATGATTTCCTTTTGTATCAACTAAACACAACGCATAATCAGAATGCGCAAAATCAAATAATACTTGTTCAACAATTGGGTTATGTTTATCTTTAAAATCAATTGTTACAAATCCACCAACTGAACATGCCATTTGGTCTAATAAACCACATGGTTTCATAAAGTAATTATTCTCTGCATATTGACCAATTTTCGCAATTTCTACATGATCAATTTTTCCATCATTATAGATTTCAGATAAGATTGTACCCAATAAAACTTCAAATGCAGCACTAGATGAAATTCCTGAACCTTGTAAAACATTACTATGACTAATTGCTTTAAAACCACCAATGTTATACCCTAATTCTTTAAAACGTGCTAATGTACCACGAATAAGCGATTCAGACGTAAATTTTTCATTTTCTTTGATTTCTAAATCCGAAACACTAACAGGTTGAACTTCAAATCCATCAGCGTAATATTCACATGAATCAAGGCATGGTACAACGACAGTTGCGATATCCATATTGACACTTGCAGCTAATACTCTTCCTTGTTGATGATCCGTGTGGTTTCCACCAACTTCAGTTCTACCTGGCGCACAAATTAAATGAGCTTCTTCATCACCAAATTTTTCTAATGCTTTGTCTAATAAAGTAACATAACGATCTTTCTCACTTTGAATATCATCACAACAATTAATCATTTTTAATTGGTCATCAAATTGTCCAGCAATCAGATTTTGTTTAATTTCAGTAATTTTCATGGGTTCCTCCTAATTGAATTTGAATTGTGTTTTATGATGCCAAACATCATCTTTTTTAAGAATTGGTTTGACTTGATTCTTTGTTTGTATTGCATTTGGATAATACTGCGTTTCAAAACAAATTGAACTACGACGTAAAAATTCTCCGCCTTCTTTCGTATTTGTATAGTTACCTTCTAAGAAATTGCTAGAATACATATGGAATCCAGGTAAATCAGAACTTATTGTCATCTCTACCTGTTTACCTTTACAAATCGCAAACTCTCTAAAACCTTCACCATTTACTAGAAAGTGATGATCATATCCACTACCATTTTTGATTTGAATTTCATCATTATTTATATCTTTACCAATTGATTTAAACGAAGTAAAATCAAATGCTGTTCCTTTTACATCATAAATATCTTCATGCGTACATCCATCAGGATCAACGCCTGCAAACATACTCGCATTAATTTTCACTTCATGATCTAATATCGTTTTACTTGTTGGACCATCTAAGTTAAAGAAAGAATGATTTGTAATATTTAACAATGTATCGGCATCACTTTGTGCATCTATTATGAAATTTAGTCCGTTTTCAATTAACTCATATGTTACTTTTACACGTACGTTACCAGGGTATCCTTCTTCTTGATCTACGCTCGTATATTCAAATGAAATCAAGTTTTGATCAATATGTGGTATCCACATTTTTGTATCAAATCCATTTAATCCACCATGAAGTGAATTTCCATTATTGTTTACAGGGACATGATAAACCTTACCATTTAATTCAAACTCCCCTTTACCAATTCGATTACACACACGACCTATAGTTTGTCCCATATATTTAACTTGGTCTTCATAACCACTGACATCTGTGAATCCTTGAACCACATCAATCCCTGTTTTTTTCACAACCAATGAAACTAAAGTTGCTCCATAATCTGTACACGACATTTTCATCGTGTCATTTTCAATTGTATAAAGAATTGCTTCTTGATTGAAACTAGTTTTACCAAATGATTTCGATTCCATTATTTCACCATCTTTTCAAATGCATCTTTCGCAGCCATTTGCTCTGCTTTCTTCTTACTATTTCCTATGCCACGACCTAAGATAATATCATCCAATTTAACTTGAATTTCAAATTTAGGATTATTACTTGGACCTGTCATTTTTACTACTTCATAAGTTACAGTTTTCCTTGTATCTGATTGTACAAATTCTTGTAATTTGGTTTTATAATCCATTACAATTACTTGATTTGGATCAAGTAATCTTGGTGTTATCACCTCATTGAGAATGTTGTCAATTGGATCCATTCCACCATCCATAAATAGAGCACCCAAGAATGCTTCAAACATATCAGATACAATAGAGTCTCTTTGTCTTCCACCTGATTTATCTTCACCAGAACCTAGTAACAAGAAATCATTTAATTTTAATTCCTTCGCATAAATTGATAAAGCTTTTTCGCATACAAGTTGCGCACGTAAGGTTGTCATATGACCTTCATCTAACGGTGGTTCAATTCTAAATATCTTATCAGAAATCCACAATTGAAGAACCGCATCCCCCATAAATTCTAAACGCTCATTGTCATTTTTACTGCGGTGTTCATTTACATAAGACGAATGCATAAAGGCTTGCATTATCAGAGGTTCATTATGTATTTCAATTCCTCTATTTTTTAACCATGTAGCTATATTCATATTTCATCTCCTCATCTAATCCATGGTAGAAAGTGTATTTTCATTTATTAAAAGCACTTTCTTTATAAGTTGTTCATTTTCACTATTAGTACTGTTATCCAAGATTTCTTGAACATCATGTTTCGTTGTTTCAATAATTTTTGTGTCTTCCACCAAATTTCCCAATAAAAAGGCAGGCAAACCACTTTGTCTTGTCCCTAGTATATCACCAGGTCCTCTTAAACGTAAGTCTTCGAAAGAAATTTCAAAACCATTGTTTGATTTTACTAAAACATTCAATCGTTCTAAACTTTCAGGTTCCTTTGTATCCGTCAATAAATAACATACCCCTTGGTGTGATCCTCTTTGCACCCTACCTCGTAATTGATGTAGCTGGCTCAATCCAAATCGGTGTGCATCATAAATAATCATACATGTTGCATTGACTACATTTATGCCTACCTCAATAACTGTCGTAGACACTAGGATTTGGATATGATTTTTTTTGAATTCATTCATTACTTCTTCTTTTTCTTCACTACTCATCTTGCCATGCAAAACACCCACACAAGCTATACCTTCAAATTGTTTTTGAAGATTCTCATATATCTCAAGAACATTACGTGCTACAAAATTTTCACTTTCTTCAATGGCACTACAAATAACATAAATTTGTCGACCTTGATTTAGTAACTCAACAATATCTTTTAAAACGCTTCTAAAACTATTCTCTTGAATTAAAATTGTTTTTACTTCCTTACGTCCTGCAGGCATCGTTTCAATGGTAGTAATATCCATATCTCCATATAAAGTATTTGCAAGAGTTCGTGGTATTGGGGTTGCACTCATTAGAAGAAAATCTACCTTGTCCCCTTTATCTAGAAGTTTTCTGCGTTGCTCAACACCAAAACGATGTTGCTCATCCGCCACAACAAATCCCAAATCTTTAAACTCTACATCAGGTTGAATTAAAGAGTGTGTCCCTACTAAAATATCAATCTTACCTAATTTTAAATCCTCAAGTATTTCCTTCTTTTTACTACTAGGTAGCGCAGAATAAAGTACTTCAATTTTCAAACTTGTAGAACGCAATAAATCCTTTAATGACAAATAATGTTGTTTTGCTAATATTTCTGTAGGTGCAAGCAAAGCACATTGTTTGCCCGCATAACAACACGCAACCATACCCAAAGCAGCAACTACTGTTTTACCACATCCAACATCTCCCTGAATCAAGCGATACATAACACGATCACTTTGAAGATCACACAACAAATCATTTACTGCTTTAACTTGATCTTTTGTCAAAGGAAATGGCAAATGGTTCGCAAGCACAAAAACATCATCAAAGTTGAATGATTTACCTTGTTTATATTCCACTTTTTCATTTTGTTTACGAATAAGTTGAATGGCTAAATGAAACTTTAAAAATTCCTCATATTTTAAGGTGCGTATAGCTAATGTTACATCTTGAATGTTTTCTGGAAAATGAATTTTATAATAGGCAACTTTTTTATCGAGTAAACGATATTGTTCACGATATTTTGTTGGTACATCATTTTGTATGTCATGTACACTATTTTCGAAACATCTTCTCATGATGTCTTGTACATTTTTTTGTGTTAATCCATATTTCAAAGGATATACAGGTTGTATACCCAATTGTTCACACAAAGGTTTAAAGTTATATTGAATTGCCGTTATTTTGCGATTTCCTTCATACTTCCCAATAATCGTAAGTACTTGACCTAATTCCATTTTATTCACCCATGGTCGATTAAATAGTGTAATGTCAAATACATCATCTTCATTTTCAACCTGGAACTTTGTCATGGTTCTCGACCCTTTAAATCGAATGCTTTTTGGGTAGGTAATACACCTTGCCTCAAAAACAACTTTATCTTTTACTTGCCACTCTTCATATGGCTTTAGTTCAAGTTGTTCATAACGAAAAGGATAATAAGACAACAAATCATCCGATGTATAAAGATTCATTTGATTCAAAATTTCTATCTTTTTAGGAGGTATTTTACAAGCCTTCAAAGACAACCCCATTTCCTTCACCTTCTTTATTTCTTATATGTTAAATCATAAGTTATTTTAAATTTCTTATTTCTTACTTCTATTTTAGCATATCCACCATTCATAAAGGGCATTGTATCTCCCACATGACCAACTTGTACATTGTAGACAACAGGTACCTTTACATCCAAATCACGTATTACATCATCTAATGTCAATCCCATAATATCTTCTGAATATCTCATTTTCCCAATTAGTATACCTTTGCATTTTTCAAAATAACCCAATTGTTGCATTTGCCATAAACATCGTTTTAATCCACATATATTATAATCAAATGGTTCAAAATACCAAATAAAATCAGGATACTTTTTGATAAAGTATTTTACTCCCTCATATTCTGTACCAATTAAATTCATCAGTATATCTAAGTTACCGCCAATAAGTCGACCTTCAAATTTCATATTATTTTTACGATTCGTTTTAACCTCTTCATCTCCATATTGGCTAAATTCAGTTTTTTCTTGTAGTAATAAATTTAACAAATCAAACGATGATTCCTCAGATTGTTGAGTAAAACTCTCCAACATATTCATCGCATATATTGATGCAACATCGCATTTAGTTGTTAATGTATGAACTAAATTGGTATTATCAGAAAATCCCACAAACCATTTTGGATTCGCTTTTCTTAATTTTTCAAAATCGAGGTAAGGTAGTATTTCTATCTCACGCTCTCCACCACTTACCGACCACACAAAATCAATTTTCTCATCTAAGTAAAACTTCATAAATTCTTTTGCACGATTTTTAGGTGTATTACTTTGCGCTTTTTCGACTACAAATAAATTCTTACTCTCTATGATTTTAAATCCTAATTCTTCCAGTTTTTCTTTACTCTTTAAGTACTCATAAAGATACTTTTCACTACCTATTCCAAGCGAAGGGGCAAGTACACCTATCGTCGCATTTTCATGAATATACTTTGGTATTCTCATACTTCCACCTCTACTGTATTATTGTAACTTACAGTCAAAAGAAAAACCATCATTAGATGGTTAGTTCTTAACTAAAGAGAATTCCTTACTTCTTTTCTACTGCCTATTTCTAATAGATTTCCTTCTGGATCAGCAACATAAAAATTGCGAATACCGAATGGATATGTAATTGGTTCTCCTGTTGGAAAACGTAAATCTAGTTTCGATAATTTCTCATATTCAATATCTACATCTTCATAACTAGGTAACCAAAGAGCAATCTCAAATGTTTGATTGATTCCTTTAGGATGAATGTCGTTTTCATTAATTGATTTCACAAATTCTTTTCTACTGTACATGAATAAAGTTAGATCACCACTAGCGGTTTCAAACTCCTCAAAATCACCGCCAACCCAATCGGTATGTAAACCTAGCGTATCGCGATAAAATCAAACCATGATGTCCATATCACCTGCTAATATACAAGCGCCTACTCTTACTTCTTTTCCTAACATAAATTTCCTCCGTTTAAATTATACTGATAGAAGAATAAACTATCCTTTAATTAATCCATAAGCAACCATTATTGCTAGAAAAACAAAAATAGCCATACCAATATATACATATATTTTGATATAACTTTTAAAACTATTTGAGTCATTATATATTGAATCGATTTTTTCGCTACTCATGTTTTTCTCACGAACATCTTGAATATCAATATCTCTTACTAGTTCATCCAAAGTCAATCCAAAATAATCACTTAAAAGTACGAGTCTTTGAAAATCAGGATAAG
>NZ_JAVWNC010000012.1:39432-50024 GCF_036637135.1 Anaerorhabdus sp.
GTAGGTTAATTAGTTTTTCATTAAAATTCATAATAGATACCTCTCTTCTCAGTTTTTTGCAACTGCACCCAAAGCATATCAATTTATTCAAATGCGAATCAACCAACTACTGTTGTCAATTTGTCACCTTATCTTACCAATTTATAATTTTCAATCAAAAATTCTTAAATAATTGATCCAGATGTTCAATATCATGTTTATCTACTTCTCTTAATTCATATCCTGTATGAAATACTCTTTGACCTTCAAGGTTAATACATGGAATATTTCTTCCTTCAAAGGTGGTACTTCCGAAATATATTGCAGGTATATCATAAAAACCACCTTCTAAAGCCGCTTGTTTAGACGAACCATCCTTTTCAATAATGAATGGATGGATATCCAAGTAACCTAGTTCTGAGTGATACAATTCGATTCTAACCGGTCTTTCATCTGTATCGATTTGATAGCCTACATTCGTTAGTATCTCTAAGAATTTAGCTGTCTCATTCGCGTCAAAATTGATATCTATATCACGATGATTTCTAGTTTGATATCCTACAAGAGCATCAACTCCCCAACCACCATCTAACTAGTAAGTCATTTCTAATGATTCAATTAAATCCAAAACAGTAAATAAATTTTCTTTTGTCACTATTTCTTTTTTATTTTCCATTTATTTTCCCCAATATTCTATAATTTTATTCTTGTGTAATATTCTAAATCATCCTCATGATGAATTGTTGCACCATTGTTTAGTTGTGCTTTAATACTACCTGTATTGTTTTTATTTACCGATAAATAAGCTTCATCAATTCCTATTTTTTTCGCCTCTTGAAGTACAAGTGCTAAACCCTTAGTTGCATATCCTTTTCTGCGATAGGATTTAGCAATGCCATAGCCAATGTGTCCAGCACCATTTTCAAGAAATTCATTTAATTCATGACGCAAATTGAAAATACCTACATAGTTATTATCATCTACCAATACAAAAACTGTGTCTGGAACATACCCTTCTTTTAATCCAATACTCATCGAATAGTTTCTTCTTACTTGAACATATTCAACAAACTCCTCAAAAGATAGTCCATATGCTACATTCACAAATCCATTTTCTTGTTCTGGAAATGAACTTTGAAGTTCATATGCTTTTTGTAAATCTGATTCCCATAATTTTATTAATTTCATTTTCTTTTCCTCTATATTTTCTATTGATGAATCATGCGATAAAAAGTTCCTACTCCAATTGAAGTTTCTTGAACGAATTCATCACCATCTATTACAAATCCTGCTTTTTGATAACAAGTAATTGCTCTCTTATTCCAACTTCTTACTTTTAAATAATGCGGTTTGTTTGGATATAGTTTCCTACACTTTTCGATGACTATTTTTAACATTGCTTGGCCATATCCCTGTCCGCAATAATTTGGTGTAACTCCGATACCAATAAAAATTTCTTTCTCTTCTTCTAAAACATTTGTAAATCCAACACAAGTCTCCTTATCGAAATAAGTATTATAATTATTTTGCCTCTTTAGATTAAGAAATGCAAATTCTTTTTCGACCATTTCATCATAAGTTGGCATATTGTAGATTTCATATTCACCAGAATATTTCCAATTACAAACTTCTCTTTTATCATCATCTGTCATGATTCTTGTTGTCAGCATCACATTACTCCTTTAGTTTCATTTCATTTTCTAATAATTTGAATCCAATTCGTTTGTACAAAGGAATTGCCTTTTCTTCTGCTGCAAGATATAGATGTTGTATTCCTTTTTTCTTCGCAAGCTCAATTAACTTTATAATTAATTCACTCATAATTCCTTGTCCTCGTACTTCTGGAATTGTATATATACTATATAATTTACCAATAATACCCTCAGGGCAATATTCATCTGGTAATACTTCATATGTGCATATCAAACCTTTTGCAATTATATGATGGTGATCCTTTGCAACCAGTCCAAAACATGTTCCTTTAATTAAACTCTTATTCAAATATTCTTCAATATTTCCTTTTAAATTAGTTGGTAATGGCGTGGTTGAAATCTCAT
Organism: Anaerorhabdus sp.; assembly: GCF_036637135.1. Lineage (GTDB taxonomy): Bacteria > Bacillota_I > Bacilli_A > Erysipelotrichales > Erysipelotrichaceae > Anaerorhabdus. Next base: position 41,469 of record NZ_JAVWNC010000012.1, read on the forward strand.
TCAAAAAATCCATACGTAAATCCACCAATTCAGGTATATCTTCGCATGTAACCTCTCTTAACGTAAACTTCATAATCACCATCTCCTATCGCTATTTTTTATTATTTACATAAATTGTAACACCATTTTTAGGTAATATAAAACCCTAGCAAGTATCTTACTAGGGTTTATCGATTATTCTACGCCTATAATGAAACTGTATACTGGTTGATTCCCTTTTTGAGTATCAACTTCAACATCAAATGTAGATGCAACATAATCTTCTACTTGGCTTACTTCATCATCACTTGTATCTTCACCAACTAATAATGTAATAATCTCACTATCATCATCAATCATTTTATCAAGTAATCTAAATGTTGCTTCAAGTTTATCTTTAGTAGAAATGATAATATCCTTTTCAAAGATTCCCATATAATCGCCTTCATTAATTGCTAAGCCATCAAATGTAGTATCTTTAATTGCATATGTAATTTGACCTGTTTTCACATGTTCAATTGCCGCTTGCATTTCAACTAAATTATCTTCAATTTCAGTTTCTGGATTAAACATGATACATGCTGATAATCCTTGAGGAATTGATTTCGTACTTAACACATGAATATTTTCATTTTCAAGTACATCTTTTGCTTGTTGGGCAGCTAAAATAATGTTTGAGTTATTTGGTAATACGAAGATATGTTCTGCATTAAGTTCTTTAATTGCTGCAACAAAGTCTTCAGTTGATGGGTTCATTGTTTGTCCACCAGAGATGACCTTATCTACACGATATTCTTCAAATAATGCCTTTAATCCATCTCCTGCTGCTACTGCAATAATTGCATATTTTTTCTTCTCAGCACTTACCGGAGCAACTGTTTTTACATCAGCTCCTTGTGTAATAGTGTTGTGTTGTTCTTGCATATTTTCAATCTTCAACTTAACAAATTCACCATAACGTTGTGCCAAGTTTAATGCATCCCCTGGAGTTAATGTATGAACATGTACTTTTACAATTTCTTCATCTTGAACAACTACAATAGATTCACCTAGTTGTGCTAAAGAAGTTCTTAGTTTTTCTTCTTTAAATGTTTTTAAACTTTCATTATTTAAGCGAACAATGAATTCTGTGCAATAACCAAATCCTTCATTTTCCATTTCCATTGCTGCTGTATTTTGTACAGTACTTGCTTGATCACTTACTGCAATTGGATTTCCTTCTAATGCAGCTTTAAATCCTTCTAGTACTAATAATAAACCTGCTCCACCACTATCAACTACACCTACTTCTTTTAATACAGGAAGTAAATCTGGTGTTGAATCAAGTGATTTCTTAGCTTCTTTACATAAAACTGTTAAGTATTCTAGAGGAGTAATTTCTGGATTTTCATTTGCATAAATTTGTGCAAGTTCACTACTTTCACGAATTACAGTTAAAATTGTTCCTTCTACAGGACGCATAACTGCTTTATATGCAATACGGCTTCCATTCATAAATGCTTCTGCAAGTTCTACTGAATTTGCTTCTTGTTTTGAATCCATCCCTTGATAAAAACCCCTAAAGATTTGCGACAAAATAACTCCTGAATTACCACGAGCTCCCATCAGTAAACCTTTTGATAATGTTTTTGCGACAATCGATAAATCATCATTACCCGATTGCATTACTTCTTTTACACCGTTAGTAAAAGTCATTGACATGTTTGTTCCAGTATCTCCATCAGGAACTGGGAACACATTCAATGCATCAATTTCAGCGTGTTTATTGTTTAAATTGTTGGCTCCACTTTGAAGCATGTCTTTCAACATTATTCCATTAATTGTATTCATGCTTTCCTCCGTTAGCCTATTACTCGTACACCTTGAACATAGACATTTACAGCACTAAGCTCCAATTGAAGTGTCTTTTCAAGAACGTATTTAACTTTCTTTTGTACTTCAGACACGACTTCAGAAATTTTAACACCGTATCCTAATATAACATATACATCTAATTCCAATCCATTATCCGTTTTTCGAACAACGATTCCTTTAGAGAAGTTTTCGATTTTTAATAATTCAGCCCAACCATCACGAAGGAACTTTTTAGATGCCATACCAACAACCCCATAGCACTCTGTAACAACGCCCCCAGTTAATGAAGCAATCGCTTCTTCAGAAATATTGATATTTCCGAGATTTGTTACTTTTTCAATAGACATAGTATCTCCTCCTAGCCTTACAATATTATACCAAAAACCAACCAATTATCAAATTTTACGCTAGTTTAATTCCGTTTTTTAGTACTTTTTTTGCAATTTTACCTATTTTATACAATTTTAATTACCCTAATAAAGTCACATGGCAGTTTAACCTATGCTTTTGGTTACTTTTTTTAATACGAACTTACTCGATTTGACTCTTTGTGTAGGCTTCATAATCATCTTCTTCTCCCATTGGAATTAGAATTTTATTACCACTTGCATCCAAGATAAAGTTTCCATTTCCATCGGTAAAATATTTCTTCTCAACCGGATCTCCATACTGATTAACCACAACATTACCCAACTCATCTATCCAATATTCTTTTTCTTCTACAACTGCATCCCACGGACAAGTCGAAGTAAACGCAACCTTTAAACTATCATCTGAATAAATACACAATCCCGACGCTGTAAAATCAGATGCGATTTCATTATATGAATTAAGAGTAGATAATGAATAATAACTAGCAAAGAAGTTATTTCCATCACGCATTAATAAGCGCAATGTATTTTCATCATATGACATAGGATATTGAGACACTTCTGAAATCGATTCAATAATATTACGATCAACTTTTTGGAAAGCTTTCGCTATTTTAATCAGTTGCTCCTCTGATTCGAATCCATCAATGTAAGGGACTTTTGCGATTAGATCTAAGTATTCACTCTTTAATTCAACTGCTTTCCCTGATGTTAGAAGTAATTCACCCTGTTCAAGGTAACGATAACCAAATGGTGTTTCCTCTTCAACCGTAATCTCGATAACACCTTGATCTTTATGTTTCACTGTCGCAGATTTTATAAGTTCAGATTCTTCTAATTTTTTTTCTATGAAGTAATCGAAAACCAAGTAATAACGATTTTCTAAATTCAATCCCGATAAGGATTTTATATAACTTGAGTCTAAGAAATAATTGTTCTTAACTGATATCGATTTAACTTTTGATATTGGAGAGAAATAGTAACCTACAGCAATAATCAAAAATCCACTAATAATTGCAAGCATAAAAAGAAGAGGTTGTGCTTTTCTAAAGTTAAAATCAGCTTTAATCCTCTTTCTTCGATCAAAAACTTCATCAACGGCACTTTTTTCTTCTTTGACAGGTTCAACTTTTTGTTTCCGTTTTAATCCCAATTAAATTTCTCCACTTCCATTATTAAATCACGATTCAATTTATCTTTCGCTTCTTTTTGAACTTCACAAACTAATGCATAAAATTCAGTAGCTGTCGCATGATTTGCATTAACAATAAAATTAGCATGTTTATCAGACACCAAAGCGCCACCTTTACTTTTACCACGATATCCTAATTCTTCAATAATCTGCCAAGCAAATTTATCTTCTGGATTTTTAAAGATACTTCCAGCAGAAGGATATTCTAACGGTTGTGTTTGTAGACGTCTTTCTCTACGATTATCCATCAAATTACGAATCTCATCTTCATCACCTTTTGTTAAACGCATTTTCACCGCTACAATAATCCAATCAGGATGCTTATGGAAAATAGAATGACGATACTCAAATTGACATTCTTCATTACTCAACCATTCAAACTTATCATCACGGAATACAAATACTTCCACAATTACATTGGCCATATTACTCTTGTATGCACCAGCATTCATGAATGTGACACCACCAACAGAACCTGGTATCCCGCTTGCGAATTCAAGTCCAGATAAACCATGTTTCATTGCGTCATATGCAATCGCAATAATTGATGCACCTGCTTGTGCAGTACAAATTTCATCATCAAAATAGAAATCATCAAAAGTACGATCCAAACGAATGATAATTCCATCAAAGTATTTATCTGAACAAAGAATATTACTTCCTTTTCCAAGTACTTTGTATGGAATATTAAACTCTTGAATCGTTCTCATTAGCTCATTTAACTCTAAGCTTGTTTTTGGATATACAACATATTTTGCAATTCCACCCAAGCGTAATGTTGTCATTGTAGATAAGGCAACATCACATTCTACTTCACAATATTTAATTAATTCATCATATAATTTATTACTCATTTCGACCACCCACTAAATCTAAAATCCATTGAATCATATCAGGACTTGCATTAGGTTTTCCTAATTGTTTTGCCTGTCTTGACATTTCTTGTTGTAACTCTTTATTTGATAAAACCTCATCAATTTTATTAACTAAAATTTTCGCATTTAAATCTTTCTCTTCTATCATAATTGCTGCATTTTTGTTTTGTAATGCCAAGGCATTCATGACTTGGTGATTATTTGGAACATAGGGACTTGGAATAATAATCGACGGTAATCCAAGAGCTGTTATTTCTGCAGATGTCGTTGCACCACCACGAACAACAACTAAATCCGCAAGGCACATAACCTCTATGCCATCAATATATGGAACAACATGAATACGTTCTGTACTTGAAAAGGATTGAATGAAATCATCATATCCTTTTTTACCTGTAACAACCAATGCTTGGTAATCTTTACCCACCATCAATCGACAAGCTTCTTTTAGTACTTTATTTACACTTTCAGAGCCTAAAGATCCCATTACAATCACGACTAAAGGAAGTTCATCACTGCATCCAACTTTCTTTAATATTGATTTATCTTTATTTATTTTAGCTGCTTCTGTTGCACGTGGATTACCTAAAATTTTTGTCTTTTGAGGTGGAAATTGGTTAAGATTTTCCTCATAACAACCAACAACTGCATTCACAGATTTTGCCAACATCTTATTTGCTTTACCAGCATATGAATTTTGTTCGTGTATCATAGTTGGTATATTTAATGAATTTGCGGCCCATAAAACTGGCACACTAATATAATTACCAAATCCTATCACAACATCTGGTTTGAATGTTTGAAGGATTAACTTGCATTTCTTTTCTGCCTTTTTTAACAAGTAAAAAGCTTTTACTTTAGAAAGTAGAGAGCCATTCATACCAACAACATCAATTCCTTCATAAGCATATCCTGCATTTGGAATTTCAGTTGCTTCCATTCGATTGGTAGAACCAATAAACAGAAACTCAGTAGCGGGGTCTTCTTCTTTCATTGCTTTTGCTAAAGATAAAGCAGGATAAATATGTCCTCCTGTACCCCCAGTCGCAATTACAATACGCACAATGAATCAACTCCTTCAACTTATTATAGCACGCCATAACTTTCTATTGAAGAAAAAAAGACCAATTCCATTAAACCTTCAAATTGGTAATGAATGTAACAAATTTTACTTATTTATCCCTTAGAAACTTTAAAATCTCTTTAAATAAGCTTGAATTTTATTCAACTTATTTTCATTTCTTCGAAAATAAAAACTACCTATTCCATTAAAGTATATGGAAACTAGATAGTTTTAAGATTATTTATGAATTTATACTCGTTTTTTCTTTTGCGAGCCTAGGATAGTAAATATTTGCCAAAATCCATGTAAGTGGTGGATTCACTATAATTAAAAGTACAACCTGTAAAATAGGAACAACCATTCCCGTAATTTGTAGTAATGTAAAAGCAAAACTAACAATAGCGTTTTCAACAACAAATAGAATCAAATAAATGAAAAAACAAGTGAAGAAAAAAATTATCTTTTGTTTCATTAGTATTTAATCTTATTGTGAATCAACTTACCAATAATTTTGATTCCCTTTTCTTCGATTTCATCTTTTGTGAAAACCATTGGTTTATAGTCATCATTTTCAGGTTGAAGAATCATTTGATCTTTCTTAAAGAATACACGTTTTAATGTAACTTCATTGTTTTCTAACAATACAACTGCAATTTCACCATTTTCTACACTATCTTGGCGGCGAATATAGACACAATCACCTTCCATAATTCGTACATTTTTCATGGAATCACCAATAACATTTAAATAGAAGTATTCACGTAATTCATCATTACCTACAACATATTCATAACCAGATATATTTTCTTCCGCAAATAACCCTAACCCCGTCTTGACCGTTCCTAATACAGGTACAGGTTGCATTTCTACAACGTCATGAGCTAAATTCTTATTTATCATATCTTCAATTGGTAATTGAAAGAAATTAGCTAGTTTTTGAATAATAGGCATAGGTGGAATCGATGTTCCATCTTCCCACTTTTGAATCGTCGTAAATGATTTGTAGCCTAAAAATCTCGCAAGTTCATCTTGCGATGTTTTATAAATTCGACGTAACGTTCTTAAATTCTCTCTAAAATACATATTTATCACCACCTTCATTTTACTGGTATTCCAATTTCTTTTCAATCTTTATTTGAAAAATATTCAAGTTTCACTTGAACTTGATTTATTTTCAAGTAAAATAAAGTTGGAGGTGATATTACGAATCGAATTATTCTGCACTCAGATTTAAACTGCTTTTATGCCTCTGTCGAAATGCTCTATCACCCTGAATACAAACAGGTTCCTATTGCCGTTTGTGGTGATATTGAAGAACGCCATGGAATTATACTAACAAAGAATGCATTAGCTAAGAAGTATGATATCAAAACAGGTGAAGCTATTTGGCAAGCAAAACAAAAATGTCCACAACTTATTTGCGTTAAGGCAAACTTTTCACTCTACTTACGTTATGCCATGAAAGTAAAAAAGATTTATCTTGATTATACCGATCATGTAGAATCCTTTGGAATAGATGAGGCATGGCTCGATGTCAGTGACTGTCATCATTTGTATAAATCACCTACTGAACTCGCAAATATCATCAAAGAACGCATCCGTTTTGAATTAGGTTTAACGGTGTCCATTGGTATTAGTTACAACAAAGTTTATGCTAAGTTAGCATCAGATGCAGCGGATGTTAATAATATCTTTACCATTTTTGAAGATGAACGTGACCAAAAGGTATTTCCATTACCTATTCGAGATTTATTATTTGTTGGTTATTCTAACGCAAAAAAGCTAAAAATGTATGGCATTTACACGATTGGCGATCTTGCGAATACTCCCCTTTCTACCCTCGAACGCATCTTTGGCAAAGTCGGTATTACCTTGCATTCTTTTGCGAATGGTTATGAAACATCTGAAGTTGCACATTATAGTGCCTGTTCTTCTCTTAAGTCTATTGGAAATAGCACCACTTGCCCTAAGGATTTAACTACATTAGATGAAGTTAAAATCATACTCACGATTCTATCCGAAAGTGTTTGTGCTAGAACACGAGAACAAGGATTTTATGGTAAAACGATTACTATTTCAATCCGTGACAATACATTGAATACCATTACTCGTCAAATGCAGTGCGAAATTCCTACGGATTGTACAGATATTGTTGTCAAACATGCAGTCATACTATTTGAAAAACATTACTCCCTTTCAAAACCTGTGCGCAGTTTAGGTGTTCGGTTATCAAATTTTACAAGCATAGCTCCAGTTAACCAAGTATCTTTCTTTGACAAGAAAAAAGATTTGACTGTTAAAAAATTAGAATTAGCTTTTGATGAAATTCGTCATCGTTTTGGTCATTTCTCAATTCAAAGAGGATGTGTTTTGCAAGATAACGACTTAAACCGATTAGATCCTAAATCAGATCATGTTATTTTCCCAGAAAGTTTTTTTAAATAAAAAAGGAGACCCATTATGAATCGTTGTTATGTTGAAGTTTTATGTCGTCATACCTTACAAGGACAAATACAGCCTGTTTCAATCATATGGAACAATGGCATTGAATATAAAATTGATCGTATCCTCCAATGCTGTCCTGCAGCTTCATTAAAATCAGGAGGCGCTGGAATGCGTTATACTTGTTTATTTAATCAAGAATGTAGATACTTATTTCATGATCATGATAAATGGTTTATTGAAAAGAGGTAAAATTATGTGTGGACGTTATTTATTCTCGGATGGCAAAAATCCAACATTATTAAAAATAAAAAAGTATTATCAAGAGAAACTATCTCTAGATGTTTTTAATCAAATCAGTTTTGAAGAAGTATTCCCAAGCCAAAAGACCGTTGTGTTTCTAATGGATAATGAAAACAAATTACACCCCTCAATTATGAAATGGGGATTAACTTTAAATAAAAAACAAGTCATTAACTTACGAGATGAAAATAAAATCGCAATGAAATACAAACCTTGCATTATCATTGCGAGTGGATATTATGAATGGCAAAAAAATACAAAAGAAAAACATTTCTTTACAACCAATTCCGGCATGATTTGTTTGGCAGGTTGTTATAACGATGATAATGAATTCGCAATCATTACTGAAGAAGCAAACAGCGAATTATCAAAAATTCATTCTCGTACCCCATTCACTTTGTCAAAAGATGATTTTAAAGATTACTTTAAACGAGATATTGTTTATTCAAACCAATACAAAATTATTGATAAAACAAA
>NZ_JAVWNC010000013.1:0-22904 GCF_036637135.1 Anaerorhabdus sp.
TTTTTATTCCAATCCCAACAATATCCTGCAACGATTCTTGATTTATTATTTATCTTATTCTTCTCTATAATTGCTTCTCTTAATTCATTTGGATCATCAAATACTTTGAAATCATAATCAAAGTCAAAATCTATATTCGCTGTTTCTTTTATTTCCAATATATTATCCAACCAAGCAAGATAACCATCAGATCCATTGCATCTGAATTGTGACTCGAGGATTACATGCTCAACCTCTGCATTAAATTCCTTTGCATATTTTTCAATAGTTTCTTGATCTCCAATATCATCCATCGTTACTCTTTGGTTTTCATCAATAAAGAATATAGATAGTTTTGCGCTATTAATAATTTCCTTAATCTGATTCTCGCCTTTGTTTTTGAACATACCCGATTTTCCATTTAATCGGTGAGCTTCATCTACAAGCAATGCGTCATAAACGTTAGCTTCTGTACTAATGAATGAACCCGATCCTTGAAATAAATTCTTGGCATGGTTTTTCTTAAAATCACCTGCAAGCTTTTTATAGAATACTTCTCGAGGTGCAGAATTCTTTGTTACGTAGGCAACATTTTTCGAACGGTTAAGTATTTCCACTAGAAGATTAATAGCAAGTACGGTTTTCCCTGTTCCTGGCCCACCTTCAATTATTAATACTCTTTTCTTCTTATCTATTTCATATGCTCTATCTAGTAACAACGCTTCTTCAAAAATTACCTTTTGTTCATCAATTAATTTAAATTCTTTATTTCCCTTAAGCATACTCGACAAAGTATCTTGAAGTCTTTTTGAAGGTCTTATCTTCCCATTATCTATTGAATAGAGTAATTCTTTATTATCGCCATATTTAATATGTTTCTTAATAAATGTTCTAAGTTTTACAACATCACCACTACAAAATACAGGTGCTACATCAATGTATTCGTGATATATGTTATTAACTAAATCGTCATTTTCTTTAAGTTTGTAATTATGTAGATAAGCACAAGGATACAAATCGATTAACTCTTTTCTTACGGTTTCATTAAAATCATAGATCAAAGAAGCATAAGAATAAGCTTGATATGATGGATGTGTAACATCATGCACACCTCGATTTAAATATGTCCTTACTATGCCATCTTTTCTTTCTTCTTTCTCACAACTTTCCCACTGTTTTAATTCAATAATAATGACAGAGCCCTTGTTGTTTTGATCAAATCCTGAAACAATAAAATCTACACGTTTCGATGTAGTCGGTATATTATATTCGATTGCTATTCCTGCTTCATTTGGGATTTCTGCATCAGATAATACTTTATTCATGTACTCCATTGAATTTTTCCATGAACGAATTTGAGATTCATTACTTTTACCAAAAAACCTTTTATATTCATTATGAATCTTGTCACAAATTCTATCATTTAATACATCTAATAGAAAATCGCCCTTAATCCCTTGATATACGAGCATTTTTAGTCCCCTCATTCATTACTATAAGAATATCAAATTATTAATATTTTCACAATGATGTAAATCATTGCACACTTTTTTCATATATAAAATATAACTGAAATACATAAAAAAAACCGACTTTCATCGGTTAATCCACTATGCTGGCAGGGGTGGAGAGGATCGAACTCCCGTCTGTGGTTTTGGAGACCATCATACTACCATTGTACTACACCCCTGTGGTGACTCGTACGGGATTCGAACCCGTGAATGACGCCGTGAAAGGGCGCTGTGTTAAGCCGCTTCACCAACGGGCCATTTGCTAGTGCTTTGTTATAATACCATAATCCTTTTTCTAAAACAAGATTTTTATGCACAAAGTATCAAAAAAGAAAGAGTTTAAGCCACTTTACCGAAGTTACCTCCCCATACCAAACAAAGAACTATCTCTATAAAATTAGTTGGTTGCTTTTTGTAGTTTAAGTTGTCAGATATCCTTCAAACTTATATAATAAAGTTAAAGAGATAGAAATGAGGTAATTATGTCTAAAAAACGAACTAAATCCATGTCCGTTGGTCTAGTTGTTTCGCTATGCATACTAATGATTTTAGCTACTGCAGGTTTAACAACATATCTAGTCCTAAAAGAAACATATAAAGGTGCTGCAGTTGCTTATAGTAATCAACTCATACAAGATTTACCTTCAAGTGGTCTTGATCGTACAATTGCAGGGTTCTTCTATAGTGATGAAGAAATACGTGCTATCAAAAACGGAATTGATGAAACTGAAGTTATTGTAAAAAGTGAAGTGGTAGAAAGTCCTGATGGAATTGAAATTCATTCAATTAAAGGCCCTACATATCAAGCATTTATGATGATTGTATCGAATCCCGAGGATTTGATGGTTGCGGTTAATCCATATCTTGATTCTGGTGCACCAGGTCCTTCATTAGAAGAATATATTGAGATGTATAAAGGTATCGCAGGTATCAACGCTGGTGGATTTGAAGATGCTGGTGGTAAAGGTAATGGTGGTCAAGCTTGGGGTATTGTTATATCTGAAGGTAAACTAGTTAGTGGAACTCCTAAAGAATTTGGTCCAGTAATTGGTATCAATGATCAAAACCAACTTATTGCAGGAGACATGTCTGCTCAACAAGCTCTTGATTGGGGCGTACGTGATGCTGTAACATTTGGTCCTATCTTTATTAATCAATATGAAAATGTATTCGACAGTGCTCGTTTAGCTGGTTTAAATCCAAGAACTGCAATTGGTCAAAGAGCTGATGGTACATTCTTACTTCTTGTAATGGATGGTCGTCAACCTTTATCATTCGGTGCATTGTATCCAGATATTATTCAAATTATGCAAGATTATGGTGCAATGACTGCAGCTAATCTTGATGGTGGAAACTCTACAGTCATGGTATATGAGGGTGAAACAATCAATAGTACTGTTTCAATCTATGGTGCTCGTAATTTACCTACGGCATTTGTTGTAAAGGCGGGTGAATAAAATGAGTAGTAGAAGAGGTGGCATTAAACGTAGTGCAGGTATTACAATTCTTATTCTTGTTTTATTATTATGTATTGGTATTTCCACTGCATTTGTCTTATTTACAAAATCAAATCTTGCAAGTAAAGAAGCTAAACTTCCTGAAAGTGCAATTAGTTTATATTTAAAACAAATCAAAAATAATGATTTCAATGGGATTTATGAAAACTCATTGATGATTGATCCTCATCTAAATTCTAAAGAAGATTATGATCAAGCAATCAAAGATATTTATGATGGTGTAAATCTTGATAACTTAATTTATCAAGTTGAAAAAGATCCATCTGATAATTTATTATATGGTTTATATGATGGTAACGTTAAGGTTGCAGTAATCAAACTTGTTAAAGGTGATAATGGTAAATGGTTAGCTTCAACTGTATTTGAAGGAGATCATTCAAGTATCGTAGAAGTACCTGCCGGTATCATATTCAAAGTAAATGGAATTGAAGTTAGTAATGATTATATTTCTAACAAAAGTGTTACCGCAACAAATTTCTCTGGTTTAGATGATGCAAGTGATGCGCCAAAAGTTGTACGCTATGATTTAAATAACTTAATTTCTGAACCTGTTATTACTGTTGACAATGCAGGTTATGGCGTTATCAAAGACGTATTAAGTAATACATACTATGTAGGTAAAACATCTACAGATTCTGATTTAAAAGAAACAGTATTGAACGCTGCAAAAACATGTGCACGTTATCCTACGAAAGATGGTACTCTTGGCGCTATATCTGCCATTACAATTACTGGTAGTGATTTCTATGATCGTATTAAGACAATGGACAATCAATGGTATGCAGCTCATGGTACATCACAATTCTCAAATGAAAATGTGTTATCGATTGTTCAACAAGACGAAAACTCAATGATTACGAATGTGATATTTGATTACTATATTGCAGCTGGTAGTACTTCAAAGGAATATCACATTGGATATCAAATCAGTTTCTTAAATGTACGTGGTACATGGAAGATAGCAGGATTTGCAATCGACAATGAATTAAATCCTAAAACTAAGGTTTGGTAGAAGAAACGAGGAACATCGTTTCTTTTTCTTATTAAGATAATCCTTGTTTTCATATCATTCCATTATTCTTTATCATCTCGAACCACATATTAACAAAAGGTATTATCTCTTTCTTCATTTCTTCAGTTGAATAGACATCGATCGTTTTATTAAATAATACATTATCATTAGGATAAAAGTACTTTATTTTATTTAACTCTAAAAACTCAATGAATTCCTTATGTTTATATTCTTTATGCGATGATAAACCAGGATAACCAACATAAAGTTTTGCACAATTCGTTAATTCATTTGAATAATAAATGACACCATTAATCAACTTTTTTTTGTTAACGGAAATAACTAACAAAACAACTCCAATAATTTTGTTTCTAAAATTATTAATAAACTTAATTGCATCATCAACGCTATTATTATCCCGATCATAATCAATTTCAATTTGATTGTTGTATATATATGGAGGAAAATACTTTGTTTCACAAAGAGTAATAATATAATTTTCTATTTCACTTTTAATTTGTAAACTATCATAGAATTCAGATTTTTCATACTTAGAATATAATGCATTAATAGATTTTTGTGATTGAACAAGAATAGAATTGTAATAATTGTAGAAATTATATATTGAAAAATTTTCCGTTTTTTTATCTATTAAACAAAATGTATCTTTCAGAGTATTATTAATAAACTCATTGAACATTTCAGTTTTAGGAGTTGTCATCATATTATTTGCTGGATATACTATTAAGTTGTTTAAAGAAAATGGAGTTGTTTTAAGCCACTCATTTACACGCAACAAAAGGTTTTTAATTACTTGATTATCTTGAAATGTTTTTACAAAATACTCTTCAGCATGTTCATTAACTACTTGAAAACTAATTTCTTTAAATAAGAATATATAATCAATAAAATAAATAAGATAATCCAAAATAACTTGTTTGTATTTATTATCTAATTCTCTAAAGAAATCAGAACTTACTAATATTATAAGTATCCAAGACTTTTCTCGTATGTGACTGTTCTTCTTGTCAATTGAATATTTTTCTTTTCTTGTGAGATAAACTAATTCTCTATAATTTGCTCGAGATAAGTAATAGTATTCGAAATGTTCTTCTAACGAATTTGATAACTCAAAATTCTTGCTAATCATAAAAAAATCATGATATTCAATAAATGGCATGTAAATAATATCACTAAAATAATCTTTGTGGAACATTTCCATTTCTATACCTTGGTATATGTCAGTAAGAATAAATGTTAGTATTTTTTGTTCAACTAAGAGTAATTTGTTTTCTAGAACAAAATTTAATACATCTTTACACGAGAATTTATCAGCTTCATCTATTATTAATATTAATTTAATTTTTTTTAAATCACATAAATCAAATAGTTTAAACAACTCATCATATTTATTTCTATTTGTATATTTATTTAATGAGACCATATCAAACGACATGCCCTTTGTTTTAATTTTTTTTCTCTCGTTGAATGATTTAAAACGATGTATTTTACTGAATTCAATCTTAAAATTACTTAGGATTTTTAAGATATGACCTTTTAAACCTATTTCAGCTTTACTATGTATTGATGAACTGGAATCTTTTGTTTCAGTTTGTGAAGCAATCAATTCTTCTCCAGTTCGTTCAGTTTGAGTTATCGTAACATTATTTTCAAAGGATTTTATTAATAACTTAGTATTTTGAATAAGAATCTCATTTTGAATGATTATTTCGTTTCTTTCAATCTGGTAAAGAATAGCAAGGGCTATATTATCGACGCAATTATATAGATTTACATGAATCCATATTGATTTATCATATATTTTTTTGTTTTCAACTATATTCATGACACTAGTTTTGCCCGAGCCTTTTTTTCCACATAATAAATTTAATCCATATTCTTTTCGACAAATATTATCTAAATCATTAATTAAAGATTCATGATAGCTGGTTAGATGTACCTTGCGAAATGTTGCTTTTTCTATTGGTTCAAGCGAGTATCTTATTTCTCTTTTCATGTAATTTACCTCTTTCATATCAATTCTATCAAATTATCCATTTTGTATACAATGTTGATTATCATTCTATTTCATTCTTAAATGTACGTGGTACATGGAAGATAGCAGGATTTGCAATCGACAATGAATTAAATCCCAAAACTAAGGTTTGGTAGAAGAAACGAGGAACATCGTTTCTTTTTTTATACAAATCTACTATAATAATGATACAAGCAAATGAAAGGCGGAATTTAAATGATCGATTATACAGAAGGTACAGGAAAACAATATCATATTGGTGTTGCTAAAGGCGAAGTAGGACGCTATGTATTATTACCAGGAGATCCTAAGCGTTGCGAAAAAATCGCGAAATATTTTGATAACCCAGTGCTCGTTGCGGATTCAAGAGAATACGTTACATATACAGGTGAATTAAACGGTGTTAAGGTATCAGTTACATCAACTGGTATTGGTGGGCCATCTGCAAGTATTGCAATGGAAGAATTAGTTGCATGTGGTGCAGACACATTTATTCGTGTTGGTACATGTGGTGGTATGGATATTGATGTTAAGGGTAGTGATGTAGTTATTGCACAAGCTGCCGTTCGTTTTGAAGGAACATCAAAAGAATATGCACCAATTGAATATCCTGCTGTTGCAGATTTACAAATCACAAACGCTTTAGCTCAAGCCGCAAAGAAATTAAATCAACCATTTCATACTGGCGTTGTACAATGTAAAGATGCTTTCTATGGTCAACATCGTCCAGAATCATTACCTAACTCAGTTGAACTTCTACGCAAATGGGATGCATGGTGTAAATTAGGATGCAAAGCATCTGAAATGGAATCTGCTGCATTATTCATTGTCGCAAGTTACTTGCATGTTCGTTGTGGTTCTTGTTTCTTAGTTGTTGCAAATCAAGAAAGAGAAAAACAAGGATTAGAAAACCCTCAATGTCATGATACTGAAATTGCAATCAAGGTTGCTATTGAAGCATTAAAAGATTTAATTGCACAAGATAATCAATAATGGAAACAACAGTATATTTTGTGCGTCACGCTACATCAGATCATTCAAACAAAGATGAAAGAACACGTGGTTTAACAACCACAGGATTGCAAGATCGTAAACTTGCCACAGACTATCTTAGTGATAAGAAAGTAGATAAAATTTACTCAAGTCCCTACTGTCGTTCCATACTAACAATACAAGATTTTGCAGAAACACTTGGATACGATATCAACTGTATTGAAGACTTTAGAGAAAGAAAAGTAGACTCTGGTTGGATTGAAAATTTTGAGGAATTTGCCAAGAAACAATGGTCAGACTTCAACTACAAACTAACTGATGGTGAAACACTACAAGAAGTTCAAGATAGGAATATCAATGCACTTCAATTTGTTTTAAAAATGGATCGTGGAAAAACAATTGCAATTGGTACACATGGTACCGCATTATCTACTATTGTTAATTACTATCAACCCATGTTCAAATTCGATGACTTTTGGAAAATCGTTGATGTGATGCCTTGGATTGTTAAAATGACATTTGATGATGAAACTTGTTTAAACATTGAGTCAATAAACTTATTTTCACAAAAAAATGATACCCTCAAATGAGTATCTTTTTTTTTTACTGGTCTAATGATTTAGAACTCAGTCATTTTATTTTACTTCAGTTGTATAGATTTCCATTACATCATTGAATGCTTTTTTATCTGTAGAATTTACAGTTACAGAAATAATAATTGCATAGTTACCTTCAATGCGAATTGCTGTCATACCAAAGTAATCTTCATCTGGATTGGATGGTGAGGTTGCGATATATGTAAATGCTTGAAATGATTGACCTTGAACACTCATCTCATAAGCTGATGTGATAAATACTTCTTCCCCAGCCCATTTCTTTGCGGCATCCATTTGTTGGCTAACAAGTGTATCCACAGTTGGTTTTTTATCCAGTGTTGAAATATCTTCAATTAACACACCTGTAAACTTAGAACCATCTTCACTTTCTACAGCTATATCCCAATAATAATTTGTATTCTTTTCAGTTTTACATAGTTCAAATGTTGTTGCCCAATCTTGGTTCTCAACGGGTTGACACCCATACAAATATGCAATTGATTCCTTACCTGTTGGTTGTAAATCATCTGGATAAACGAATTCTAAATTGAATGATTCATTTCTATAAACACCATCTGTTAGTGTTCCTCTTTCGAATGTTTTCTCAGGTGTTGAGCAACCTGTTAGTAAAGCTACACACAATGTAACTACGGGTATTAAATATTTTGATTTCATCTTCTTTATAGTCCTTTCACGATTGTTTTTAATGTATCCAAATCATTTGTATCTGGATGTGATAATGCTTTGTTAAAATTATCAATGAATCCTGCAACATTAAATTTCGCATTACTTAAATCCATTGTTTCATACTTTTGCTTAACTGCCATTGGCATCTTACCTTGGCACATATATTCTCCAATAATTTCATTGGATGAATCAATTGATTCCTTAACACTTCCTAAAATGCGATCATAATATGGTTTACTGCTTTGAAATCCTGCTGTACCAAATAAGAAGATTTTGGTATTCTTCAAAGTTTTAAGAAAGTCTAGAATCGATGTATCAAAACTCCCTTTATCTACCCATGAACCAACAAAGTATACATCTGCATCAATTCCTGATTCTGGTTGTCCACAATAAACTAAATTTTCAATATTTTCTTTTATTATATTCGCTAATAACTCGGTGTTTCCTGTTTTACTTGAATAAATAATGGCATTTTTCATGATGCTCTCCCTTCATAGATGCAATGTACACCCTTGTGTGCTTGCATTCCTTTTAAACATTTTTGATTGCAACGAACACAGGTATGAATAGATGTCTCTTCGTTGTTTTTTACTTTATTCACCCATTGACTATCCGCAATGAGTTGTCTTGACATTGCAGCCATTTCAATTCGATGATTTTGAAGTTGTTCCTCAATAAATTCTGGTTTTTCTAAACAACCTACTCCACAAATGGGAAGATTTGTATATTTTTTCACTTCATCTGCGAACTTGAGGAAACAACCTTGTTCCTTGAAATACGGATGATTAACG
Organism: Anaerorhabdus sp.; assembly: GCF_036637135.1. Taxonomy (GTDB): domain Bacteria; phylum Bacillota_I; class Bacilli_A; order Erysipelotrichales; family Erysipelotrichaceae; genus Anaerorhabdus. The sequence goes on from NZ_JAVWNC010000013.1 coordinate 9,122, forward strand.
GGTGGAATTGTATCTTCTAGTTCACCATGATTGGCAAGGGCAACATGAAAGCTATTCACTCCTGCTTTTTCAAGAAGTGGTACAAATACTTTTATCTCTTCTTCTATGACGCCTGCATTTCCATAATGAGGTTTCTCTTGGCGAACCGCTAATTTGTAATCAATTGTTATGTTAGGACATTTCTTACGAATTGCACTAACACAAGCAACTGCAAATTTCGCTCTATTTTCTGGACTTCCACCATATTCATCTTCACGAAAATTCATAATGGATGAACTAAAGCTGCCACATATACGATCCCCATGAACTTGTACACAATCAAATCCAAGTTGTGTAGCTTTTTCAGCTGCATCACCAAAATTCGAGATAATCTCTTTTACTTTTTTTAATGATAACGTTGAAATATAGTGAGGTACACTTTCATTTAATTTATTTCTTAAATCATTGGGTGTCATCTTTTTAATTAGGACAAGTGGAATATACTTAATCAAAGAAGTAAATTTTGAATCTGATGAATGAAGTTGCGCGCAAGCAAGTGCTCCTTCACTATGTATTGCATCAATAATATCTTGATAATGCTTCGCCATTTTCCTATTATACATTGATAAGAACCCTCTTTTAGAAACAGGCACATCCCCTACAATAATCATCGCAACACCACCTCTAGCGATTGAACGATATTTTTCAACTGTTTCTTCATGTGATAATCCCAACGATGTTGGTGCAAATATAATTCTATTTTTTAGTTCTATGTTATTAATCTTTATTGGACTTAATACTAGTTTATCCATTTTTACCATCTTCTTTCTCATCAAATAATTTTCCTAGTAAACGAAAGAGTTCTACACTCTCTCCCTTTGTTAAGTGGTTCATCTTATCTTTGGTCCATTCTTGAAAAATATTCCGAGATTTCTCATAAGCAACAATCCCTTTTGCAGTTAACTCCAAGAAACAAGATCGACCATCATTGGGATTTGGTGTTTTACTTACAAATCCAGTATCAACTAATTTATTGATATAACGAGTTGTATGTCCTGCATCCATTTGAGCAAGTTGAGAAACCTTATTGGGAGAACATTTCTTAGATGCTCCAATAGCTAAAATGAAGTATTGCTGGCCTTTTGATATACCTATCTCTTCCAGTTTTGCTTTGTAGTAATCCATAAAACTAATTCTTAACTTAGTCATATAGAACACTAAATCTTTTTTCATGGTTCCCTCCTTTACTTGACTAAGTCAATTATATAACTATATTTGACTTAGTCAAGTACTTTAATGATAAAATAGGCAAATAAAAAGACTCTTTCGAGTCTTTAGCGTACTTGTAAATTGTTTTTACTAATTCGTTTCAATGCTTCATTTGCTACAATACCCGTTAAAATACCTGTTGGAATTGCTGCAATTAATAAATATGGAACAATCGCAATCATACTTGTTTGTTGATAAATAAACATTACTATCAAGACTTGACCCACTGTATGTCCAACTGAACTAAGTGTTGAAGTAAACAGGAGTGATGACTTCAGTTGTTTGCATAGTATCAAAACAATACTACTTAATACAACACCACCAAATGCAATCCAGAATGTTGTTCCAAAGATTAATCCTCTTAATAGATTACCAATCACAACACGCATGACATTAACAATAATCATTTCCTTAACACCCAATATTTCAATTGTAATTAAAGCAATGATATTCGCTAATCCAAATCTTATCCCAAAGGGTAAGGGAGGAATAAATGTGGATTCGAGAATATTAATAGTAATTGCCATGGCACTTAATAATGTAATATACACGAATCTTTTAGTTGAACTTGTTTTCATGTTACCACCTATTTTAATTCTACTGATATTTCATTAGGAAGACATATAATTGGTAAATAGTGATCTGCTGATACCCAACCCGTAGAACTACATACATGGTTTGGACATTCTTCGTTTGTTACACGCCATTCACCATTCTTAACTTCAACCATCAGTTTTCCATAACTACCATCAAACCAATATTCTCCATCTTTATTTGGGTCAAATTCTAAGACAGTTGTACTCTTATAAATAACACGTATGACATCTTTATTCTTTTGTGTATTCATGAATTGTACTGCAGCAAAGATACCTAGTGCTATAACGACAATCCCGACAATCATAATTAATTCTTTTTTCTTCATTTTTTACCACCTAACAGGAGTATTATATCAAAATTTTACTAATCTACCAAAACTGTTAAGTCTTTCGCCCAGTTTTCTCTACGTACACAAATGATACCAAAGACAAATCGAACTAACTGTTCAATTTGGGTGATTAATAGAACGATTACGATACTACTCATGTTTAGTAGATTAACACAAATAAACGCACTAGGCAAGCCTATGACCCATAGAATACCAGAATCGAGAACTTGAATAACCTTTGATTCTCCACCTGCTTTTAGGATAGAGAAAATAATGAAATTGAATAAGCGCATGGACACTTTAACCGCAAATACCCAGACAATTTGAACTGCTAATAGTTGGATAATTGGATCGTTTAAGTTAAATATCGAAACCATTGGATTAGCGAATATAATCATTCCCACTACAAGAATCATCGATAAGATAAAGGATAAACCCAAATGATAATTTGCATCTTGTTTTGCTTCTTCAATGTTACCAGAGCCAAGTTTAACACCCAATAAGATAGAAATAGCACTTCCATAGCCATAAACGATGAATAAAAATGTATTGTAGATTTGATTTCCTACATAATAAGCATCCATACTTGATTTACCAAGTTGTCCAAATGCTTTAATAAACAAAGTAGATCCTAAACCAAATAGCGTTTCATTAAAGATTAAAGGCAATACTTTTCTTAGAATAGGCATTGCGAATTCTTTATCTAGTTTAAACATTTCACCAAACTTACCAAAGAAAGGTTGTTTTGTGATTGTTGCGTGACATAGGTAAATTACCAAACCAATTGATTGAGCAATCACAGTTCCTAGTGCTGCCCCAACAACTCCCAATTTAGGGAAAATACCAAAGCCAAAGATTAAGCAAGCATTCAATATGGCATTTGATGAAATTGTAATAATACTAACAAAGAGTGATACCTTTGCACTTTGGATACTACGATACATAAAACTAAATGCAAAATTGATACTCCCAATAACTAAACCAAACTTCGCAATATCCAAGTATTGTAGACTGTATTGGATAATTTCTGCATCTGGCATATAGAAATATAAAATTTGTTGACCAAAAAAAGTAGCGACAAAAAACCAAAACAAAGCATTTCCACCCGCAAGTAATAAACTCAAACCAAATGTTTTCTTCAGATTTTTATAATCCTTTGCACCATAAAATTGTGAAGAAAACATACTTGTTCCTCCAATTGAACCATAAGCAATCATTGAACACAAGGTATCAATTTGAGCTGCCGTTCCAACTGCAGTAACCATACCAATCCACGAAACCATCAATGTATCCACAATACCCATGCAACTGGATAATAAGTTTTGAAGCGATAATGGAATCGCTATTCTTGCAGTTTTTAGATAGAAAGCTTTAGGTCCAATATATTTCTTAAAAAACTTCTTCATACAATACCCCCTATATGTTCAAAAAATAACTCAAATGAGTTATTTCTCGATGATTTGAATAATTTCTACACTCTTTTCCATGGATAGTACTGGACTTTCTTGAAGTCCTGCAACTATGCAATCCACAAAATGTTGAATCTCAAATGTGAATTCACTATTGAAATCAAAATGCTTTTCAATAACTTCATTCCCCTTTACAACCTTTATATCATGACTCTTCCAAAAATGCATGGATTCAATATAACCATCTTCTCCATAAATCATGATTTTATTTTCTGTTTGGACATCAATACCACCACGAATACTAGCGATAACACCATTTTTATAACGAAGTAAGATTTGTTCAAACCCATCACATAAGCCATTATGGTCTAATGCCATTCTTTTTTCTTCAATTACTGGTGAATTCATTAAACAAGTGACAAAGCCAAGGGGATAAACACCCACATCATACATGCCTCCACCTGCTTCATTTTTCCAATAAACCCAATGACCTTCTTCAAACAACTGACGATAGCTATAACTTGCATCTATGTATTGTACTTTACCAATACACCCCTCTTCAATCCATTGTTTCGCTTGTTTGAATATGGGTGTAAATGGTGCCTTGTTTGCTTCCATCAAAAGGCGACCCTTTTCTTTAGCGAATTCGAAACATTGTTTTGCTTTTTCACTACTACCCATTAATGGTTTTTCACATAAAACATGTTTTCCATGTGACAAACTTAAACGAATGAGTTCATCGTGTGTATGGGGTGGTGTTGCGATATAAACTGCATCAATTTCATCATCCTTTAATAAATCAACATAGGATGTATAATATTTCTCAAATTGATATTGTTGCGCAACTGATTTCGCTCTTTCTTCATTACGTGATGCTACCGCAATTATTTTAGCTCCCGCTACATCTTTCATTCCCAGTATAAATCGATGTGAAATTTTACCCGGTCCTAATATACCAAAGCGAATCATATTTTTTCCTCAATATACTTAATAAGAGCATCCATTGCCATAACATAACCTTGTGGACCAAAACCTTTGATTTGTTCTATGCAATAAGGTGCACAATAAGAATGATGTCTAAAGGCTTCTCTTTCCTTAATGTCAGATAGATGAATCTCAACTACAGGAATTGGGGAGATTGCTTTGATTGCATCTGCAATCGCCACACTTGTATGTGTATAGGCTGCAGGATTAATCACAATACCATCTAACTTATTAAAGTAAGCATTTTGTATTGCATCCACTAAATCACCCTCATGATTACTTTGATAACAGTCTACTTCAACATGACGTTTTGCTGCCTCTGTTTGAATTAGTGATATCATTTCATTAAAATCCATTGTCCCATAAATTGTTTTCTCTCTAATACCTACCATGTTGATGTTAGGCCCATTTAGAATTAAGAACTTCATGATTCATCCTCCTCTTACTTATCAAATAATTTTCTTCTTTTTGTTGATTGAATGAATAATCTTTTCATTTCTTCAACATCTTCTTTTTCTAGTGTATCACGAAAGCGTTTCATTTCATCTAGAAAGTCGTCAATTTCTTTAAGTAAGAAATCTTTGTTCATGATAAATAATTCACTCCATAAATTTTCATTAATCTTTGCAATTCTTGTGAGGTCTCTAAAGCTATCCCCCGTATATTCTACTAAGTGTGTATTATCATTCGTGTTCATTAAACTAACCGCGATAACATGTGTTAATTGTGATAAAAACGCAATCATTTCATCATGTTGTTGAAGTGATAACGTGGTTGTACGATTAAATTCTAATGTTGATGATAAGTCACTAATAAATGATATCGCTTGTTCACTATTTTTATCGGTTGGTGTGATGATAAAGTTTGCAGGTTTGAAGATGCTAGGATCACTATAAGTTACTCCGCTTACTTCTCTTCCTGCCATAGGATGGCTCGCAATGAATTCTAGATCACCTCGTAAAATTGATTGTATTTCAGGTACGATACCTCGTTTAACACCAGTTACATCTGTAATGATACACCCTGATTTAATCTTATCTTGATTCTCAATAATCCAATCCACTACAATGTTTGGATACAATCCCAAGACAATGCAATCTGCATTCTCAAGTAAGTTTGTACCATCACTATTTCCATCATCAATCCACCCTTTATCAAGTGCATATTGAATACTATCTGCATTAATATCTATCGCAGTTACTTTATAACCTTTTAGCTTTAGTGCTTGTGCGTAAGATCCTCCTAGTAAGCCCAGACCCACTATACAAAACTGCGTATCTTGGCTAATCATCAATCTTCTCCACTTGGATACCTAATGAAGCTAAATCTTCAAAGAATCCTGGATATGATTTCTTGATTGCTTGAGCATCATCAATGACTATAGGTTGAGCGGCATTTGTTGCAGCAATCGCTAACGCCATAACAATACGATGATCATTGTGTCCATGTAATTGTTCATGACATTCAAACATACTTGGTCCATGGATTGTAATTGTATCTTTTGTCGATTTGAAATCAACACCACATTTATGTAATTCTTCTTCCATGGCTTTAATACGATCACTCTCTTTAATTCTTAATCGCCCTGCATTCATAATCTCAGTAACACCCGTTGCATAACTAGCGCATGTTGATAAGATAGGTCCCAAGTCAGGGCAGTTGTTTAAATCAATTGTACAACCTTTTAAATCAGTTTTATGGAAGCGATATCCATCTTCCAATACATCAACTTCTGTTCCCATACTTTTTAATATCGAAACAATTTGTTTATCACCTTGTAGTGAACGTGTATTTAAACCTACACAATCCAATGGTCCAAGCAACGCGCCAAGTACCGCATAGAAACCAAGTTGAGAATAATCTCCCTCTACTTTTGTATCTTTCGCAACATAACTTTGATTACCTGGAATATGCAATGTTGTATCACTTAAAAAGTACGCATCAACACCAAAGTTCTTCATCATTTGACAAGTCAAATCAACATAAGATCTACTTTCAAAAGGAGGTTCAATTTCAATAATTGAATCCGTCTTTAGTAAAGGTAGTGAAAACAACAATCCTGAAATAAATTGTGATGATACATTCCCTAATAATTTATACTTCTTACTTTTAATAGAACCTTCAATTTCAATCTTTTCTTCATCTTGGCTAAATGATAAACCTTGTTCATCAAAGATTTGTTTATAAATATCTTGAGGCCTTTCCATCAAACGTTTTGTACCTGTAAACGTAATCTTTTTATTCGTAAGTGAAAAGATGGGTATAAAGAATCTCAATGTCGATCCCGATTCATTACATTCAATTGTAGTATCTTGAATTTGTGTTAAATCTTCAATTCCTTCAATCACAACATAATCATCAAATTGTTGAATCTTTGCACCTAGTTTTTTCATACCATCTAATGTAGTTTGAATATCAACACTATAATCTAAATTTGTAATAACACTTTTACCCTTTGCTAATGAAGCACAAACAATTGCACGATGAGCCATTGATTTACTAGGAGGTATTTCAATAACTCTTCTTGTCAGGTTTGATGGTGTAACTTTAACCTTCATAAACTGAACGTCCAATTGCTTCTGCAACTTTTTTACACTTATCAATTACTTGTCTGAATTTTTCTGGTTTCAATGATTGTTGCCCGTCTGACCAAGCACATTCAGGATTTGTGTGTACTTCGATGATTAATCCATCAGCTCCAGCTGCAATAGCTGCAAGTGACATACTTTCTATTAATTTCCAATCTCCTGTTGCATGAGATGGATCAATAATTATTGGTAAATGTGTTTTTTGTTTAATGATAGGGACAACACTTAAATCCAATGTATTCCTTGTATATTTTTCAAACGTACGAATACCTCGTTCGCAAAGAATTACATTCTTATTTCCACCAGCCATGATGTATTCAGCTGACATAATCCATTCTTCAATCGTATTCGCAAGTCCTCTTTTTAGTAAGATTGGTTTATCAAGTTTACCTACAGCTTTGAGTAAATCAAAGTTTTGCATATTACGTGCACCAATTTGAATAATATCGACATATTTTACAAACTCGTCAATTTTATCTGCACTCATTAGCTCTGATACAACAGGTAATCCTGTTTTTTGACGAGCTTTGTCCATACAAACTAACCCTTCTTCACCCATTCCTTGGAAAGCATATGGTGATGTTCTTGGTTTGTATGCTCCACCTCTCATCATGCATCCGCCTGCATCTTTAACTTTTTCTGCAATCTCAACCATCATAGATTCGCCTTCAACTGAACATGGTCCTCCAATAATTACGATTGGATTATCACCACCCACTTGTATTCCATTTACATCCACAATTGTGTCCTCAGGATGGAACATTCTATTTGAGAGTTTGTAGGGAGCGGCGATACGTTGAACATTTTCAACCCACTCATTTGCTTGAATGCGTTTCTCATCTAACTTTGCCGTATCGCCTACTAAACCGAACACATTGAAATTTTGTCCGGTAATCATATTTACTTGTAATCCTTGTGTTTCAAATTGATGCACTAACTTTTCTATTTCTGTTTGAGGTGCACCTTTCTTTAATGTTATAATCATTTTATTTTCCTACTTTCTAAATGGTTTTTTATTTTTTCCAATACTTCTAATTCGGTATTGTTATTCTCAATTCGTATATCCGCTGCATCTTTATATAACGAATATCGTTCTGAATAAAGACGTTTCATCGTTTCATCATCTTTACATAATGGTCTATTATCATCTGACTTAAGATATGCCAAATCACGATCAATCCAAATGAGATATCCCTTCTTTTTGAGATGTTCGATGTTTTTATTACGTTTAATTACACCTCCACCACATGAGATAATAGTTCCCTCATCCATGCAATGATCTTCAACACATTCAGATTCAATATCTCTAAATATTTCTTCACCACTTTCTTCAAAGATTTGTTTAATTGACTTACCTGCTTTTTTTACAATTTCTTCATCTAAATCGATAAATGGTAATTCAAGTTGTTCACTCAATATCTTTGCGATTGTGGTTTTACCAGACGATGGCATTCCAATAAAGACAAGATTCTCTTTCTTACTGATGATATCAAAGGTTACCTTTTTAATATCTTCATCACTCAATTGTTTATTCGTAAAGATTTCCACAGCTTGTTTCGCTTGCGCAACTAACATTTCTAAACCACATACTGTTTTACATCCTAACTTTTCAGCTTGAAGAATCAGTTTTGTCTTAAGTGGATTGTAGACTATATCCACAACACTTTCTAATTTTTCTAATCGTTCTAAATCAATTGGACAATCATCATGCTTTGGTGACATACCAACTGGTGTTGCATTAATAAGAACTTCTACATCTTGATGTTTTTCAAACAATTCATCATATGTAATTGTTTCATCTGTTTTTGTGCGGGATACAATAAGTAATTGTTTTGCACCCATATCTTGTATTACAACTTTTAATGCTTTCGTTGCTCCGCCATTTCCTAGAATTACTACTTTTTTATTTTTAATTTCGATTTGATGATCATCCAACATCCACCAAAAACCATAATAGTCCGTATTGTATCCTTTTAGTTTTCCAGAATCATTCACAACCGTATTGACTGCACCAATACGTTTTGCCTTGTCATCTAATTCATCAAGATAAGGAATGATTTGTTGTTTATAAGGTATCGTTACATTCACTGAATCAAACTCTTTCGCCTTTAAGAATGCATCAAATTTATCAGGATGTAGCTCAATGATTTCAAATTCATATCCTCCTAATTGTTCATGGATGGGTTTTGAATAACTATGACCCATGGGATATCCAATTACACCACGTCTCATTGTTGACCTCCTTGAAACCATACAATTCCATAACGTTCAATTAAGCAATCCACAAGTGTTATTGCAGTCATACTGTCCACCACAACTCTTGCACGATGAATAATTGCTGGATCATGTCTTCCTTGTATTACCAAATCAACATTTTCATTGGTTTTAAAGTTCACTGAGTTTTGATGTCTTGAAATCGATGCTGTTGGTTTCACAACTGTTTTGAATAGCAGAGGCATACCATTAGTAATACCGCCATTAATTCCACCATTGTTGTTTGTCTTAGTTACAATGACATCATCCACAACTTCAAATTCATCATTTACTTCTGACGCCATTTTATCTTTAAATCCAAACCCTAATCCAAACTCAACCCCTTTAACTGCACCAATACTAAACAAGGCATGCGATAAACGACTTTCTATTGAATCAAATGCTGGTTCTCCAACACCTGCTGGCATACCCATTACACATGTCTCCAATACACCACCTACTGCATCTAAATTCATTCTTGCATCATCTATGCGTTGAATCATTTCATCTTTCTTATCTTCATTAATTAATGCGAATTCTAATTGATTGATTCTATCAATTTGTTCTTTACATTGATTCAAGTTAGACGAGAATGCATCATCTTGAATATCATGTAACTGTAATACATGTGTACCCATCGTAATTCCTTTTGATTGAAGTAGTTGTATCGCAATAGCACCTGCAGCAACCAATGGTGCTGTAAGTCTTCCAGAGAAATGGCCACCACCACGATAATCTTGGTAACCATTGTATTTCATATTTGCTGCATAATCCGCATGAGATGGGCGGGCAATATCTTTTATCTTCGAGTAGTCTTTTGAATGTTGATCCTTGTTTTCAATCAACATACAACAAGGAGCCCCTGTTGTTTTATTTTCAAAAATACCACTAATCATCTTTACTTCATCAGTTTCATGACGCTGTGTCGAAATTGTTCCTTTTGGTTTTCTTAAAAACATTTGATGTTCAAATAATTCCTGATTAATTTCAATTCCTGCAGGTACACCATCTAATACAACACCTATTGCCTCACCATGTGATTCACCAAATAAAGTAACAGTAAATAAATTACCTATTGTATTTTTCATTTGCATACCTCCTTCGCTATTTGTCTTAAATCTTCAATTGGTATATCTTTTAATCTTGCATCACCAATCGTGGGTACTTGAACAATTGTAATCATTGATCCTTTTGATTTTTTATCATTCGCAAGATATCGACATACATCATCTGTTTCTATATCTACACAAGTAGGACACCCCATTTTTTCTAATACTTGTATCGTTCTTTGTTGGATATCTTGATCATCCAAAATCGCAATCATACCTAACCCAACACATTCACCATGATAATAACCATCAAAGTGAAGTGCACTCTCAATTCCATGACCTATTGTATGACCAAAATTCAATATCTTTCTTAGTCCCATCTCTTTTTCATCAGCTTCAACGACTTTTCGTTTTACTTCCAACGAACGTTCTAATATCTCATCTAGATGTTCTAAATAATCATCCTGTTCAAATAATTCAAATAATGTTTTATCTTGTATGAGTCCTGCTTTTAAAGCTTCTACTAAACCATTATAGAAATGTCTTTGAGGTAATGTATTTAGGACTTCTGGATCGATAAGAACGAGTCTTGGTTGCCAAAATGAACCAACACAATTCTTAATACCCATCATATCTATCGCAACTTTACCACCGATACTACTATCGATTTGTGCAAGCGTTGTGGTTGGAATATTAATAAAATCAATGCCTCGCATATACGTAGATGCTACAAAACCTGCTAGATCGCCAACAACGCCACCACCAATCGCAAGAACACAATCATTTCTTGTGAATTTCTTTTGTAACATCATTTTCAAACAAGTTTGATAAACATCAATATTCTTTGATGCTTCTCCTTGTTGAAAAATGTACATGTTAGCCTCTTGTAGTTGAGAACGAACCAACATAATCAACTCTTTTGGAACACCATCATCACTAATAATAAAATAACGTCGATTCACATCCATAACATTTTTTAGATGGCTTAAACAACCTCTTTCTAATAAAATGTCATATCCTCTTTCACCTAAATTACAATGCATTTTCATACTTTTCCCTCATCAATCTAAAAATAAAAACCATATAGGCAATCTATATGGTTTCAACTGTATATTTACCATAGATATGCCTTATCACACAAAATGGGCAATATCTATTGACATCACCCGGCTATCTAAAGTAATAAAAGAATCCTTTCAAAACGTTAATTTGTTTCATCATCTTTACCTCGAACATAGTCCTATTTTAACACACGTAGATATATTTTCAATATTTTTCTGAAAATTATTATCTATTTTTTCATTTTTTGAAAATTATCAATCATTATTTGTGTTAATTCAGCTTTTTCCTCATCATTCATCACTCTTTCTTTGGCATCATGAGAATCAAGAGTTCCAATATGAGTCTCTACAATTTCCCCATCTTTTACAAAGAAAACAAAGGGTACTGATAATCGTTTTACCCCTTCATCATTGACAGGTAGATAATCATTTACTATTTCTGTTAATTTTACATAATCTGGATTAGTATCAACACGAATATCATTTGTTGAATCAGTTCCTTCAGGTCTTACATTTACATATTCAACAGCCATTCCATTCTCTTTCGCAACATCATTTAAAATTGGAAGTAATTCAACACACCAAGGACATGTAGAAAATCCGTAATATAAAACAAATGTTTTATCACTTTCTAGTAATTCATTTCCTTGTTGCATCGTAATTGAACGGAACACATGATCTGTATCCATAAAATCTTTATACGCACTCATATCCGCTTTTTCTCCATCTTCACATTCACTTGTTACATCACATCCGACATTGCTAGACGGTTTTTTTGATTCTTCTGGTGTTGGTGTTGGTGCTTGTGTAGCAGTACATCCAACAAGTGTTAAAGCTAGTAATAAACTCAATATTTTTTTCATCTTATTCCTCCATTGATTTACGATAAGATCCTAAACATTTCATTTCTACACATAAGCCTTTTACTTGGGCAATGACATCCTGTACTACAGGATTTTCAATACTACCATCAAAGTCAATATAGAAACAATACTCAAACAATCGACCTTGTATTGGTCTTGATTCTAATTTTAGCATATTAATATGATTCTCTGCGAATATTTTAATCACTTCATACAATGTACCCGGTTGATGATTCACAACAAAATACATACTAATCTTATTTGCATTAGGTACTACTCTTTCACCCTTACATACGCATAAGAATCTCGTTGTATTAAGTTCATTATCATTTACATTCTTCATTAAGATAGGACAATCATAATATTCAGCTGCCAAATAACTAGCAAGCGCACCCTTTTTTGGATCATTACATTCCTTAATAAATTCAACACTTTTCGCAGTATCTTGATAAGGTATCGACTTCATTGTTGGATGTTGATTGAAGAAACCTTGGCACTGACCCAATGCTTCTGGATGACTATATACTTCTTTAATATCTTCTACTTTAGCTCCAACTATACCAATTAGGTTCTCTTGTATTCTTACATTTTGTTCGCCAATCGCAAAAACATCACGAATCGCAAGTAAATCATAGGTACGATAAATAATACCTGTTGTACTATTTTCAACAGGTAATAGTGCTGTATCCAACACACCACTCTCTAAATCATTTAAAATATCAATGAAATTCTTATAACTTTTTGTTTCTATTTCTTCATTTTTGTAATAATGATGAACTGCGATTTCACTAAATGTACCATGTTCACCTTGGTATCCAACTTTTAATTTTTCCATTATCCCACTCCCAAAATATAAATTCATGCTACAATTGTACCATGCAAAAATCAAGTAATTCTTATTTAAATACGAAATTTGTTAATCGATTACTTCTATTAAGTAGTGTTTTTGTTGTCCCTATACTCACAATCATATTAGGATCTAAAACAAACATACTGACTAGTAATTTTACATATCTTGCGAATCAAAGTGAAACTCAACTTTTGTTTCTTGTATGGGTGAGTATCTCAATTATTACCCACATGCTCCTATTTTTCATTATGTACAAACAATTTCAAATCCCAACATCATCTGTACTTTTTACTTTAATTATCATGTTTATATCAGCTTTAATTCCTTATGAAAAAGGTGTATCGCTAACTGGCTTCTTCCATGTTGCATTTGCTTATCTTGCCTTTATTCTTTATAACTATTCATTATATAAGATCTATATACTTGCATATACACATCATCCTAAATATTGTCAATGCTTGTTGAATCTCTACTTATTAATGCTGGGCATTTGTTTCTCAATAACCATGTACTATGGAAGTATTAATGGTTTAGTTGAGATCATCTATTGTGT
>NZ_JAVWNC010000013.1:23004-49296 GCF_036637135.1 Anaerorhabdus sp.
CAATAACCATGTACTATGGAAGTATTAATGGTTTAGTTGAGATCATCTATTGTGTGACAACACCAATACTATTATTCATTCTTAAAAAATCAATATAGTAAGTCATTCTTTATTCCATAAGTTTTAATGTATCACTTGTATTGCATAACTATGCCGTATTGATTAAATAATTGAATCTGATTTTGATTAACTTCTCTATATGATATACAATGATAAACTTATAATTAATGCACTGAGAAACTATACTGATTATAGACTTACTAAATTAATAAATACCAAAATTCATAAAAAATTGAAAAGTCCCATGCTAAGGGACTTTATTCTTAGAAGAATGATCAAAATGAAATAGTATAGAATCCCTATTAATTTGTTTGATATTTTATTGTTTTACTTTTAGAATTATTTTACTACTATTCGCTATTTCTCGCCTCTAGAAGCAACATCATAAACCCACAAATAAATTCCACCCAAGATAGTATATATGGAACATACATATTGTAATCTCTCAAGTACATATCCCATGTAGCAATGTTTCTTGTACCAATTACTAATAAAACTCCCCCATATATTGCATGGATTAAAACAATTTGAAACAATCCAAATAGGATAAAAAGTTTATACTTCAAAAGTATCACCTCATTTCTTTTTTATTAATAAACTTTCAAATAAACTCACTTTATAATCATCCTTTAATTCTGTTATCATCATACTTCTAATTAAATACATTACAACAACCGCAATATTAGAATCATATTAAATAGGAATTTAAGAATACGATTTTAAAATAAAAGTCGCCAAAGCGACTAAGATTTAATATTTTTTACGTTCAGGACTTAAATTATCTACATAGTAGCGAACTGTTAATGAGTTTTCTACTTTATTTTTTACTGTTGGTTCCACGATGAATGCATCACCTTCAAGCATACAATCTAAAATAGCTTTACAACATGTTTCGATGTTGTCAGTGCCTGCTTCAACTTCAGCCAGTAAATCACCTGCATTAACTTCAATATAAAGCCAACTCATATGATGTGCTTCCCATTTTTTCCAGTTAATTACATCAACATAATCAGCCATTGTTTTCATGACCACTGCTTCTTTAGCTGTTGTTTTTTTAGTTGTAGCCTTCTTTGCTGGAGCTTTTTTAGCCGGTGCTTTCTTTTCAGCAACTTTCTTTTCAGTTACCTTTTTTTCTGTTGCCTTTTTTGTTGTCTTTGTAGGTTCTTTCTTAGTAGTTGCTTTTACTGTTTTTGTTTCTTTCTTTTCTGCCATTCTAAGTACCCCTTTCCCATCACGATACTACTGTGATTAATCACATTATATCACTCTTTTTTTAAGAATTGTAGAGGTATTAATCAATACGATGAGCACGAGAAGATTTTTAATTACATCTTTGTCTCTTTTGTTTCATAATTGCATGATTTATTTCTTCCTGCTTTCTTAGCACAATATAGTGCTTCATCAGCATAATTTATCAATTGAATATAATTTTCGGTTTTACTTATCTTGGAATTAACATATCCAACACTAATTGTAACAACACCTGAATCTGATTTTATGTGTGGTATCTTAAGTTGACTAATTCTATCTACAATTTTATTTGCAATACTACTTGATTCCTCATATGAGTGCTTATCATCAATAATGATGAATTCTTCACCACCATATCTTGACGCAAATATATTCAAACTTGTACTTATTTTTGATAGTTCACTACTGATTTTTGCTAAGCAATCATCTCCCATCAAATGACCATATGTATCATTATAATCTTTAAAGAAATCTACATCCAACATATAGAGATTCAACCCATGAACATTGGATTGTTCATAAATAGAACTAATATTTTTATTAAACCAACGACGATTAGGAAGCAATGTTAACTCATCAATAGTTGATTGTTCCTTTAAAATAATTGCCGCATGTATATTTTCAAGATTCACGTTTGTTGTATAAACACCATATCCAATACTGACAATGCTGACACACAATGCATTGAGTAAATCATTTTGAATTAATCTTGGATCTGATTTATTAATCAATACCATTAAACAGAATATAAATGATGATACAATTGTAATAACGATTGAACATAATGGCATATCTACATATAAACTTGGTACAAAGATTAAGAATACGAAGAATGTTACTGCATACATATCATATGAATTAACTGTTCCTATCCAAGCACATAGATATAAGATACTTGCCACATAAACAAAGAACATCACACGACACCATTCTTTATGTTTCTTAACGTATGTTAACAAAATAATTGTCAGCATACAGAACCATAAAACAAAGAATCCATAGAACATGGTTAAATTACTAATCAAATTCACAACCATTGTCATCAAGTATAGAAATGCACACATACAAGTTGAAAAAGAAAATGCAGTAATTAACATTCCATAATTGCGTTCTTGTAGTTGTGTTTTATTTCTCACATAAAAATTTCTGTCTACACTACCAAAAAGAACTTCTCTAATTCTGTTCATCGTATGCCTCTCCCCAAACATAGTTTCATGTTACTTCATTTTACTTATAACAAATCTCACTGCATCTTTAAACATCACTAATAACCATTCTTCATCCATAGATAGAATAAACTGATTTTCATCTATCCATTTATAATTCATTGTCTCATGTTCTTGTAATTGAATTGCATTTTTATCCCCTGAATACACAGTATAGTAAATAGAGTATATGGTTTTATACTCGATCTTAGCTGTTTTTTCAATGAAATACATGTTTGTCGCAAGAATCCCCGTTTCTTCTTCTAATTCTCTAAAAGCCGCCTTTAATGGCGTTTCAAATTGAAGTACGCTTCCTGATGCTCCTGGCTCATAATAACCTGGATACTCTACTTTATCCATTGATCTTTGCATCAATAGAAAATCTCCATCTTTATGCACCACGATGACGATAACTACTGCGTGATAAACACCTTCAGGAATCATCTCACCACGAACCAGTGTTAAATCTAATCGATTTCCATTAACATCATATGCATCCCAGTTTTCCATGATTACCTCTATTTCACTATTATTTTATCACTTATAATCCAGAATAGATAACGCTTTATAAATAATCTCTTATGTCATTCAAATTCTTAATATATGCACATGATTTGTTGACTAATGACTTATTTACTGAATAAAAGCTTATATTCATCCTAGCAGCTAAATCTGCATCACATTCACTATCACCGATAAGTATGGATTTGCTCAAATCTATTTTGGGATACCTTATCAACGCAGCATCAATTAACCCTGTTTTGGGTTTCTTACATTGACATTGTGCTTGATCATTATGAGGACAATAGAATGTATCTAAAATTGATATCCCTTTGTTTTCTAATTCTTTAATCAATAATTGATG
The DNA here is from genome assembly GCF_036637135.1 of Anaerorhabdus sp. GTDB lineage: Bacteria > Bacillota_I > Bacilli_A > Erysipelotrichales > Erysipelotrichaceae > Anaerorhabdus. The sequence continues at coordinate 26,386 of NZ_JAVWNC010000013.1, forward strand.
AAATTCAAAAAACTGTGATTCATCAATTATTCCATCTTGGATGATGTATTGATTAGTAATGATTATTATTTGATATCCTTTATTTTGTAGATAACTTAATCCATCTATACTTCCTTCTAAAAAATCAGGATATTTCACATTTGTCCAATCTTTATCTGGATAATCCTCAATTATTGTTCCATCCCGATCTAGAAATGCTATTTTCATATTATCTATTCCCTTTGTTTCTTTCATTTTATTCTAGCAACACATCGATTTCAAGTTGATTTTTGAGAACTCATAAGGTACAATATTAAGGCACATGCCCTAGTGGTGAAATTGGTAGACGCAACGGACTCAAAATCCGTCGGTAGCAATACTGTGCCGGTTCGAGTCCGGCCTGGGGCACCATATATAAAATGAGCGTATACTCCTCAATGAGGATTACACGCTTTTTTTATATTTATCTTTATCGAGTACCCTACTTACAACATAAGATGACAAGATACCTATAATTGCTCCTACTACCACATCACTTGGATGATGTACATTTAAATAAACTCTTGAAAATGCAATTAAAGCCGCAAGAGTATAGGAACAAATTGTAATGATTGGCTTAATTTTAGTGAGAGATGTTGCAACAGAAAACGATGTTGCGCTATGACTAGATGGAAAAGAATAACTTGTTGGTTTATGTATTAAAGATTGAAGATGATCATTCTCCACAAAAGGTCTTGGTCTTCTAACAATATTTTTTAGTACTAACTCATTGATAATAAATGTTAACAATAATGAAAAGAATATTTTCTTTGAACGAGTTTTATCTTTTTTAATTATAAAATAAATCATCAATAATATTGCCCACAACAACATCAAATCTCCAATATGCGTGATAAAACGCATGATTTGTGTCATCCCTTCTGATTGAAGGTTGTTTTGAATCCATTCCATGATTTGTAAATCAATTTGAGTAAAAATAAACATACAGCCTCCAAAATACCTATTACTTCAACAAGTAAAGTCGTGCCATTATTTTTACATGTTATGATAAATAAATCAAGGAAGAAGCGTTTCGCTATTCACCATGAACTCTATTGTCTCTTTTTCAACCCCATTGATAATTAATGTTATTGAATGAATTCCCGGGTAATGCTTACGAACCGTCACATTCTCAAAAGAATGTTTTTTAACATACTTCTTTGTTTCATTTTCACTTAAATTAATTTCTGATATTTGAAATATTTTACGATTTCGTTTTGAATTTGATTTTACATAATCTACACCATATTCAAGACGTATTCGTGCTGATTCTTTTGTATGTATTTCAAATGAAAAAATTATTTCATTTCCAATTGAAATCTCATTCGAACTTAAACTAAAATCACGAATGATAAGATCTTGATTATCAAATCCAAATAATGAGAGTACTTCTTTGTTTCCTTTTTTAAGCAGTGTACGGCATGCATGTTTCACAATCCAATTTGTATTCTTATTTTTGCCATACCACTTCTTCGCTATCTTAATTACAACTTCAGGATGTGTTTTTGAAATATCATTTAAGTTGTTTGCGACACTTTTTCTAACAAAAAGAGAGGTATCATTTTTTAATGTTTCTAGTATTGGTAGAATCAGTGAGGGGTCTTCTTTGAAATGAGTTAGGGCTTGTCCCCATGGTAATTGTGGACGACATCCCTCACTTGCAAGACGACGCACATGCTCACTTGGATCATTGGCCCATATTAACATTTGTTGCATCATTTTCTCTTCATTGTTCATGATGAACCAACGAACCGCAAATTCACTTGATGAATATTGTGTATAATTCGCTAGTGCCTTCATCGCAACATCCCAATCTTTTTTATCTCGACCATAAATTTCTACATAAAATGGAAAGAATGCACAGAAATTTGCGAGCCAATCTCCATAATTTATTACAACTTGATCAATAATTTGAATCGCATCACAAAAATCATGTGGTAAATATTCACCAAGCGTTGTAGCAGTATGAATCATGCGATCTTTTAACTCAAGATTTTCCCAATTTTCATTGACACATGAATTCATGAAGTCTTCTACTTGAAAAGGTGAATATACTTTTTGTATGTCGTTTGCTACTTGTAGTATGGATTCATAATGATACATATTTTTTATAGGTTCAGCCATTTGGATATTACCTTTCTTTGCGTTAAATATACTCTTGATAAGTTGACAACTGTTTGTCATATTAAGAAAACTATCTAACAAATGTTGGATAGTTTCATTAATTTTTAACAATGTTCAAAAAAGAATTGGCTTACTGCTTCTTTTAAATCTTCTATACTCACTTGTCGTGGATGTCGATGCGTAACTATTAAATCTGCAGCTTTACCATGTAACCACACCGCCATAATTGTTGCATAGAAGGGATCATTTAGTTGTGATACAAGACCTGTAATTATACCTGTCAAGAAATCTCCACTACCAGCTTTTGCTAGACTTGAGTTTCCTGTTTGATTGATATATACCTCGCCCTGACTTGATACAACTATCGTATTTGGACCTTTTAGTACCAAGATAACATGATATTCTTTCGCAAATTCCTTTGCGAGCACAAGTTTATTTGTCTTTACTGCATCAATTGACATACCCACTAAATCCGCAAACTCTTGTAGATGTGGAGTCAAAATAACTTGAGTACGTATTAGTTTTAAAATATACAAATTATTTTGTAGACAACGAATTCCTTCAGCGTCCAAAACAACCGGACAATTGGTTTGTTGAAGAAGTAATTCAAAGATAATTTTTTTACTTTCTAAATGTGTAGCTCCACTTCCAAATGAAATACATTTTACTTTAGGAAATAACTCCTTTAATACCGAACCAACTGTATCGTTTGTAAAAGGATGAAATACGGGTGTTATTTGTTGTGACGAAAGAATATTATAAATCTTATCATCACATGCAACATGGATATAACTTGATCCTACTGCTTGAGCACCCATAATATTGAGTACAGTAGCCCCTGCCATGCCATAACAACCGCCTACAATTAATGGTTTTCCTTCCATTCCTTTGTATGTATCTTCTCTTAGTTTTGGATAAGACTGTATAAATTGTTCATCTGTCATTTCTATAATGTCTGACTCTTCACACTTTGCAATGTCTAATGGAATGACAATACACTCATCAAATAGAAAATGATCTTTTCTTAATACATGAAATATTTTCTTATAACCTAACGCAAAAGTAACAGTTGACGTTAATGCATCACTCGCAATATGTCCACTATCAGCTTCTGCCCCACTATTTATATCAATGGAATATTTAATCGCTTGACTTTGATTGTATGTTTTAAATATTTCTTTGCATTCACTTGGTATTTCAAAGTGAAAACTAAATCCAAAAATCGCATCCACCAAAACATCCGCATTAAGTATTTCTTCATATCGATCTTGATTCTTTGTAAGAAAGCATTTCTTGGATAATAGTTTAAGTTGTTGAGACGCTTCTATCGTTGTAAGTTCTTGATAAAGTGGTATTACTTTAACATTAAACCCCTTTTCAAATAAAACTCTTGCTAAAACAAATCCATCTCCACCATTATTACCTTTACCACATACAACAATGATTTTATCATGACTTTGATGGCGATTCATAATTTCAATCGCAAGCTTAAAACCAACTTGTTCCATCAATTCAAGATTGGACAAATTCGATTTCTCTTCACATTTTTTCATCGTTTCTACATTTACAATCATATCGTTATCTCCAAATTCATTCTATCATGTTCATAAAAAGATGACTATGTTTTCATTGAGTAATACATGAAATCTAGATATAATAACAACATGGGAATGAGGTAACTGATGAAGAATAAGATTATAATTTATGATTTCGATGGAACGCTTACACCTTACTCTGTTCCAAAAATTGATTTGATGGATAAAATAGGTTGTACATTTGAACAATATGAAGCAAAGATGAAAGAATGGCTCATTGCTCATCCTGGTAAAGATATCTTCGATTCTTACTATATGACTTTTCTTAACGTATTAAGTGAGTATGGTTATCCACTTACTGACGAAACATTTGCTATGGGTGGTAATTTGACTAATTTTAATCCTGGTGTTCTTGAATACTTTGAAGATACTAAAGATTTAGCTCAACATTATTTAGTAAGTTCAGGATTTCAAGTACCACTAGAACATTCTGCTGTATCAAAGTATTTTACAAAAATATATGGGACAATCTTTAGTTATGATGCGAATCATGTTGCAACGGGAATTGCATATGCTATGAATGATAAGCGTAAAGTTGATAAGATTCAAGAAATCTGTGCTATGAATCATCTTGATGACTTAAACTTAGAAAATGTTGTTTATATTGGTGATGGTTTAACTGATGCGTATGCCATGAGCTTTGTTAAAGAACACGGTGGAACTCCTATCTTTGTTTACCAACCACATGAAACTAGTGATGCTTTTGAACAACTAAAAAACAAAGGCATCGTTGATATTGCTTTTGTTGCAGATTACTCAAAAGGTACTGATTTATACAATACCTTATTACAATTTATCCAAAAATAAAACTATCTCGCGATAGTTTTTATTATTATTCTGGTGTATACTCACCAACATCAGCACAAGATAATCCACCATCATATTTATCTTTGATTGAATCACCATTTAATGTGAAATAGAACGGTTGGTCATGATCTATGTAATAAACACCTGTTTCTGCAGGAATAGAAATGGCAATCGTATCACCATCTTTTGTGTATGTACCTTCCACAAAAACCATACCCGTACAAGCGTTTACATTTGAAGTGAAGTTACCATCTTTCATGAATGTAATTGTTGTAGGAGAATTTGTTGTGTTTTCGATGAATGTACCTTGAATAAAGGTATCACCAATCTCAAGATCTACTTTCGCTTCTTCTGTTGGAGCTGGTGTTGCAGTATCTTTTGGTCCTTCCATTGGCTTTTCAGTCGGTTTTACCGATTCTGTTGGTGTTGCTGTTGGTGTAGGTGTAACAGTATTTTCTTTAGGTTTACTACTACATCCAGCAATCCCAATCGTAATTAATGCTAATAATATCAGAAATGTTTTCTTCATTTTGATTCCTCCATATCTATAATTATTATACCATGTTATAATGAGTCGGGTGATAATATGCTTTTAATAAATCAAATAAACTGTACACTCGATGAAGAGTGTACCAAAGAGACTGTTTCAAAGAAGCTTGGATGTTCAATCCATGATGTTTTATCGTTTAAAATTTATAGAGAATCAATAGATGCTAGAAAAGATGATGTTCATTTTGTATACTCTGTCCTTGCTGAGATCAAAAATGAAAAAAGATTCATTACTCGTAAAGATGTAACACTTTATGAACATACTTCATATCCTTTCCCATCACTTGATCAACCTTTAGATTACCGTCCTATCGTTGTTGGATTTGGTCCATCTGGTATGTTTGCAGGACTACTTCTTGCAGAAAAAGGATGCAAACCAATTATTTTTGAACGTGGTGGTTCAGTTGAAGATCGTATTGTTGATGTTGACGCATTTTGGAATGAAGGAAAACTAAACACTGAAAGTAATGTTCAATTTGGTGAAGGTGGAGCTGGTACATTCTCTGATGGTAAACTAACAACTCGTATCAAAGATGCACGTGTTTCAAAAGTCATTGAAGAATTAATTGAAGCGGGAGCTGATGAAAACATTGCTTATGCTTCGCATCCACATATTGGTACTGACCAATTGCGTGGTATCGTAAAAAACATTAGGAACAAGATTATTCAGCTTGGTGGAGAAATTCATTTCAATACAAAGTTTGAAAAGTTAGTTCTAGAAGAAAATACGATTGTTGGTGTTGTTGCTAACGGTCAAGTCTATGACACAAAGACAGTATTTATGTGTGCTGGTCATAGCGCAAGAGATACTTATGAAGCATTAAACCTTCAAAACGTCTATCTAGAACCTAAAAGTTTCGCTGTTGGTTTACGTGTTGAACACAAACAATCGTTTATCAATGAAACACAATATGGAAGATATGCAAATCATCCACGTTTAAAAACTGCTGAGTACCGTATTACACATACTGCTCAAAATGGTCGTGGTGTTTATAGTTTCTGCATGTGTCCTGGTGGATACATTATATCCAGTTCAAATGACGAAAATACAATTGTTGTCAATGGCATGAGTGAACATTCGCGTAATCAAGAAAATGCAAACAGTGCACTTCTAGTACAAGTTGCAACAGAGGATTTCTTTAAAGATTCTGTATTTGACGGATTTGATTATCAACACAAATTAGAAGCTAAGGCATTTGAACTAGGTGGTTCTACTTATGCTGCCCCAGTTCAACTTGTTAGGGATTATATCAACAACCAAGTATCTACACAATTTGGCGATGTGAAACCATCTTATAGTTTAGGGACAACGTTCTCAAATCTACAAGATTTATTTAGTTCAGATATCAATGATGCACTTGTAGAAGCATTAAATTCATTTGAAAAGAAAATGCCTAACTTTGCATTAGGTGAAGCTGTGTTTACAGGAGTTGAGACTCGTTCAAGTAGTCCAATCCGTTTACTTCGTAACCAAGCACTTGAAAGTACGAGTACTCCTAATCTTTATCCATGTGGTGAAGGTGCAGGATATGCTGGTGGTATTATGTCCAGTGCAGTTGATGGATTACGATGCGTAGAAGAATTTATAAAAAAAGTCGGTTAAGCAACCGATTTTTTTATTTTGTTTAGAAGTCCTCCACATTGAATAACTTCAATCTGTTCTTCTGTTAAATTATGTTCAACTTCAAACGTATATCCTTGTGTTTTATTGGCTACAACAATAGGTTGATCTACTTTTATAGGATTGATATTCATCAATTCAAGTTCATCCAACAATTGTATTCTTTCATAATCACTAGGATTTTTAAACACACATGGGATAATACCCGAATTCACTAAGTTTTGTTGGTGAATACGTGCATAACTCTTTGCAATAACTGCATCAATACCCAAATACATTGGTGCTAAAGCTGCGTGTTCACGAGATGATCCTTGGCCATAATTCTCACCCGCAATAATAAATCCACCTTTGTTTTCTTTACAACGAGTAAAGAAATCTTCATCTATTTGGCCAAAACAAAATTCACTAATCTTTTCAATATTACTTCTAAAAGGTAATACCTTTGCACCTGCAGGCATAATATGATCTGTTGTAATATTATCTTCAACTTTTATCATTACTTTTTTATCTATTGTAGATAATGCACTCTTTGAAGGTAAATCTTTGATATTTGGACCTTTTTCAATTGGTTTTGTTTTATCCAAATCAGGAACAAGAATCATCGAATCATCAATGATATAAGATTCTGGCATTTGTGCTTTTTCAAATTCAACATGCATTGGATTTGTGAATACTCCCTCAATAGCCGATACAGCTGCCACTTCAGGTGATACTAAGTAAACACCAGCACTCATTGTTCCACTGCGTCCATAGAAGTTACGATTGAATGTTCTTAAGGATATCGCATCTGTTTTTGGTGATTGACCCATACCAATGCAAGGACCACATGTAGCTTCTAGTAAACGTGCACCACTCGATAATAAATCATTTAACACACCACACTTCGCTAACATTTCTAAAACTTGTTTAGAACCAAATGAAATAGACAGCGATACATCTGGATGAACTTTTTTACCTTTTAAAATATTCGCTACTGTACATAAATCTGTAAATGAGCTATTAGTACAAGAACCGATACAAATTTGATCTACTTTTTTACCAACTAAACAATCCACTGTTTCAATATTATCAGGTGAATGAGGTGCCGCTACAAGAGGTACCAATTCATCCAAGTTAATCGTTATGACTTGATCATATTTTGCATCTTCATCCGCTTTTAATTCGATATAGTCTGATCCTCTTCCTTGTCTTTCAAGGAAAATCTTAGTTTGCTCATCCGATGGAAAAAGTGAAGTTGTTGCACCAAGTTCTGCTCCCATATTTGTAATTGTACTTCTTTCAGGAACAGTTAATGAATCAATACCATCTCCACTATACTCTAATATACTACCTACACCACCCTTGACACTTAATACCTCTAATACCTTCAAGATGATATCTTTTGCAGCAACCCCATGTCTTAGTTTTCCAGTAAGTTTAACATTAATTAATTTAGGCATTTTCAATGAAAATGGTATTCCTGCCATAGCACACGCTACATCAAGTCCACCGGCACCCATTGCAATCATACCCATTGCTCCACCTGTTGGTGTATGTGAATCTGAACCAAGCAATGTTTGCCCTGGCTTATCAAAACGTTCAAGTTGTACTTGGTGACAGATACCATTTCCTGCCTTTGAAAAATAAACACCATATGCATTCGCTACTGTTTGTAAGTAACGATGATCATCCGCATTCATAAATCCATTTTGTAATGTATTGTGATCGACATAACTAACTGAACAATCTGTTTTAACGTGATCAATGCCCATTTTTTCAAGTTGTAAATAGGTCATTGTTCCTGTTGCATCTTGCGTTAATGTTGTATCAATATGAATTTTTATTGGTTCTCCTTGTATCATTTCACCCTCTACAAGGTGTTTTTCTAATATTTTATAAGCTACACTTTTCATGATTTACCTCCGAATAAGAAAAATTATATCACGAATTTAGTAAATATCCATTTCCGCATTTCAAAGTGTGCATTTTTATTGTACTTTGTGATAAACTATACACAATTAGGAGGCATTTTATGGACCAAAAATTATTGGAAATATTCGAAAAATCTACCATTGAAAATAATATATCGCATGATTTATATACGACATACAACGTTAAAAAAGGATTACGTAATGAAGATGGAACTGGTGTACTTATTGGATTGACACGCATAGCAGATGTCGTTGGTTATCAAAGAAATGAAGAAGGTAACAAAGTAGATGCCCATGGTGAACTGTATTACCGTGGGATTGAACTAAAAGATTTACTTGAACAAGTAAAAAGTGATCAAGTAGATGGTTACGAAAGAACTTGTTTCTTGATTTTATTTGGTTATTTACCTAATGATGAAGAATTAAGTATATTCAAAAAAGAACTACAAAATGCTTATGAATTACCAAAAGACTTCTTAACAACCAACATTCTTAAAAGACCATCCAACAGTATCATGAATGAATTACAAAAAGACTTGTTGAACTTATATAACGAAGATCAACTTGCAGATGATACAAGTGTTGAAAATACATTAAAACAAGGTTTATCTATTATTGCCAAATTACCTGAAATGATGATTTACTCGTATCAAGCAAAAGCACATTTCATTGATAATAAAAGTTTAATGATTCATCAAGTAGATAAAAACTATGGTATCGCAGAAAATATACTTCATTTACTTCGTCCTGATTCTGTGTTCACAAAAGAAGAAGCACGTATTCTTGACTTATTATTAATTATGCATGCAGATCATGGTTCAGGAAATAATTCAACTTTCTCAAATCTAGTTGTTGCATCTACTGGGACTGATATTTATTCTGCTTTTTCTGCATCGATTGGTTCATTAAAAGGACCACGTCATGGTGGTGCAAATATAACTTGCAAACATATGATGGATAGCATCATTCAAGAAATTGGATTGGATGCAACAGATGATGATATAACCAAAATTATCACTCGCTTGCAACAAAAAGATTTCTTTGATAAACAAGGACTTGTATATGGATTTGGTCATGCCGTTTATACGCTATCTGATCCTCGTTGTATCTTACTAAAAGATCAAGCAAGAGCACTTGCACTAGCATGTAATGAAAGTAAGCGATTGGCATTCTATGAACGTTTCGAACTACTTGTAATCGATTATTTTAAATCTAATAAAAATAAAAATATCTGCGCAAACGTTGATTTCTACAGTGGCTTAATTTATGAAATGTTACAAATTCCAGAAGATTTGTATTCTCCTTTATTTGTGACAAGTCGTAGTGTTGGCTGGTTAGCACACAACATTGAAGAAAAACTTTATTGTAATCGTATCATTCGTCCAGCCGGACTATATCTTGGAAAAAAGAAGGAGAAAAACGTATGAAAACAATCACACTATTTGAAGGTGATGGAATAGGACCTGAAATTACATCCTCTGTCATTGAAATACTCAACGCCTGTCATTTACCTCTAGAATTTGAAAAATATGATATTGGACAAACAGCTTATGAGAAATGTGGTGAATTAATTCCTAATGATTCTATCGAATCTATCAAACGAAACAAAGTGGCATTAAAAGCACCTGTAACAACTCCTATTGGTAAAGGATTTAGAAGTGTTAATGTTCAATTAAGAATGATCTTTGATCTATATGCGAACGTTAGACCTGCAAAACTGTTACCCAATATCAAAAGTAGATATGACAACATTGATTTAATTGTATTTAGAGAAAATACTGAAGATTTATACATTGGGGAAGAAACAGTAATAAGTCCAGACGAAGTACATGCGATTAAAAAGATTACACGCAAAGGATCAGAAAGAATTATTCGCTCTGCCTTTGAATATGCAATTCAAAATAATCGTAAAAAAGTAACATGTGTACACAAAGCAAACATTCTTAAAAAAAGCGATGGTTTATTCCTTGATATCTTTAACCAAATAAAAGAAGAATTTCCACAAATTGAAGCAAACGATTTAATCGTAGATAACGCTTGTATGCAATTAGTTATGCGTCCTGAACAATTTGATATCATGGTTATGCCTAATTTGTATGGTGATATCTTATCTGACTTAACAAGTGGTTTAATTGGTGGTTTAGGTTTATTACCAAGCGCTCAATGGAATGATGAATATGCAATTTTTGAAGCGGTTCATGGTTCAGCACCAGATATTGCAGGTAAAAACATGGCAAATCCAACTGCACTTCTTCTTAGTGCTTGCATGATGCTAGATTATTTAGGTCACCAAAAAGAGGCAACACAAATTCGAACTGCAATAAACAAAACATTAGAAAATATCGACCAATGTACCGCTGATATTGGTGGTCATTCCTCCACATCAGATTATACAAAAGCAATTATTCGTAATCTTTAATCGACTAGTAAGGGGGTCAAAAAGATGCAACATATTTTTATCGTGAATCCTTTTACATGTAAAGATAAAACAGAAGCCTTGATTAACACCATTCATCAATTGTGTACTCAAGATAACTTACAGTTTAAAATCTTTAGAACCGATTATGTTGGTCATGCAACCGATATCGCAAAACAATACACCGAAGATGTTTGTATCTATTCTGTTGGTGGGGATGGAACAGCTTATGAAGTGGCTAATGGTTTACAAAAAAATTGTTCTATGGCAATTATTCCAGCAGGAACAAGTAATGATTTTTTTCGTATGTTACAAGTAGAAAACAAAAGTATTTCTGAAATTATTAAAGAGACTATCCATGGTCAAGATGTGTATATAGATTATGGATATTGTAACCAAAAAGTATTCCTTAATACGACTACTTTAGGTTTGGATGCTAGAGTTAATTCCATGGTTTGCGAGTTATTGAAGAAAACACCTTTACCTAAATTTCTCTTGTATGGTATCGCGGCAGTTGCCAATATTTTTAAACCTCAGCCATTTAACGCTACTCTAGTCTTAGATGGTCAAGAAATTAAAGTAAAAAGTATCTTAATCGCAATAATGAATGGAAAGTATTATGGGAATGGGTTTTCTCCAACACGTAATGCAGATATCCAAGATGGTATGTTTGATGTTTGCATTGTTCATACAACACCAATATTAAAAATGTTGTACTTATTGCCAAAATACTTTAAGGGAACTACAGAAACTTGTAAAGAAGTAACACATCTCCACGCTAAGAAAATACATATCAAAACAGATCACCCCGTTCACGTTCAATCTGATGGCGAAAACTTTATGCAAAGGGAATTAAGCATTGAATTACAAAACAAAGCGCTACGCTTACGTATACCATCTACAATCGCAAATAAAAAGCTCATCTGAGCTTTTTTAATTATAAACTGCAAAAGAATATTTGAATAAACAAATCGAAAACATATATTTATCTTATCTTCGTTCAAATTGAATTTTATCCAAGATTAATATAACTCAATGAAAAGCTAGACCTACATTCTTATCTATTCAAGTATCATAAATTTGGTATTGAAATAAGTCTTCTGAATTCATCACATCCATCATATAATTCATCATAATTCCCTTTAGCAATAATTTCACCTTCTGAGAATATAATTAATTCATCAAATTGTTTCATCACCACTTTATCTAGTTTATGTGTAACCATAATTATTGTTCTATCCATTTTAAGAATATTACTTTCAATGAAACTTGATGAAACTTTATCCAATGAAGATGTTGGTTCATCCATGACAACTATATTTGAATCTCGTAATAAAGCCCTTGATATTAATAACCTTTGCTTTTCACCACCTGACAATTTTTCATCACTAATTTGTGTTTCAAGTGTTAAATTTCTTTTTTCCATCACTTCTTTGAACCCAGTAATTTTTAACACGTTTTCTATATCTTCAAAATTAAAGTGAGTATTGAGCAATGTAATATTTTCTAGTATACTCCCTTCAAAAATGAAATCATTTTGCAATACAAATGAAACATTTTCCCTAAAAGAAAATAAATCCACTTCATTACAATTTTTATTTGAAAAAATGTATTTTCCATCATTGATTAGTTTTGGATTTAGAAGTAATTTCAAAGTTGTTGATTTACCTGAACCACTTTCGCCAATAATTGCATATTTTTTATTTTTATTAATTTCAATATTAATATTCTTAATCAAAAAATCTGAATCTTTAATTTTGAATGAAACATCATTAAATTGTATAATATTGTCACATAAAGGTCCCAACGGTTTCCCAGTAGTACTATGGTTATCACTAAGCAACTTTTTAAATCGCTCTCTTATTTTTCTAGTAGATGTTATTTTGTTTATTTCTTTAGCCGTATTCGACAATGGAAATACAATATTATTGGACAATTGAATTGATGCAATCAATATACCTATTGTTAGATCTCCTCTTAGCGTCAACAATGTACCAATTATAAAAAGTGAGATGAACACTCCATTACTAAAAAAAGCAGATAATGCAGAGAATTTGCACATATAATTGTTATAAGATTTTACAGTTTCTTCTACTTTATAAATTTTACTTTCTACTCTATTATAAAATTTACTTTGTGCATTATATCCCTTAATTGTAAACAAACCAGACAAAATATTTTTAATGAAATTGAGCTCATCAATCTTACTATTTGAAACTTCCATTTTTTTATCAGAATTCTTCTTAGATATTAATTTTGAAATTAAAAGAGGCATCAAAGAGAATAGGACGGTCGTAATAAAAATAATTAATGAATAATTAATTAGAATAATTATAGATGATAGACCTACAATTATGGATCTACAAATATTAATTGAACTCTTTAGGTATTCATTTTCATAAATAGTTATATCATTTGTAATAATAGAAAGATAATTATCATTATCCTTTTCATCATCTTCTTTATAAATTAAACTTTTAACGATGTTACACTTTAAATCCTTAATACTAAGAAAAATATAATAATTCAAGAATAAATCCGCAAGATACTGTGCTATCGATAGCCAAAATAAGAATACCAAGGAAAAAAATACAATCGAATTATATAATTTTATATCGGAATAAATTACGCTATCTACAATTTTTTGTTGAAATATAGCAAATAGAACCATATTAAATGAATCTAGCATTGAAAAAATAATGGTCAAAATATAGAATATTTTTTTCTTCATAATCATAGTCCATTCTGTATCTTAATAACACGAGAAAGATTTTCTTTAAACTGTTCTATTTCTTTTTCTTTAAATAAAGATAGATTTTCAAGTATTCTTTCGAACATTATATTTTCAACTTTACATCGTATTTCAATTGGTACATTAATTGAGTTATTATTTAAGTAATTTAGACCTCTACACCATACACCGCAAAAGTTTCTAACATTACATTTATTACATTTATTAACATTAATTCTATAACTATTCATTCCACGGAATAATGTAGTATTTCCAACAATCGGTGATATATCATCTAAGGAAATTCTATATTTGCTATCATTAACGAACATTTGACATGGATAAACATAACCATTATTTGCAATTGTAATTGATCTTCCTGCACCACAATCTTTTTGATATTTTCTATTTACGATACAATAAACCATCTTAAGAATTTTCAGATTAACTAAGGTACTTTCATTCAATAAATCAGCAAAAAATATATCTACAAATTCTTTAAATATTGATTTTATTTGTTCTAATTCGCTATCATTATAAGATATCGTACTATCAACCACGATAAAAGGAGCATAACCTTTTACATTATAATCATTTAGGAACTGAATCCATTCTCTTATTTTACCTTTCTCATAACTCAAAATATGTTTTTTCGTTATTGTCATTTCAATAGCGGGAATCATTTCATTTGAATTTAATTGTGCAATAAACCTTGAAACTTTATCAAAAGTTCCATTTCCATCAACATCAACTCTACTAAAATCATTTATTTCTTTAGGTCCATCTACACTTACTGTTATGGAAAATCTATATTTTTTAAGCATTTCAAATATTTCATCATGGAAAATAGTACCGTTTGTTATAATTGAATATTTATATGTATTTCTATTTTCTTCATTATATTTAAGAAACTTATCAATTTCCTTATAATTCAGCAATGGTTCTCCTCCAAAAAATGAAATACTTTCAACACCATCTGAATATAGTTTCAAAATTGAATTATAACTATCTCTATACTTCTCAAAAGTAAACAGTCTATCATTGGTTGGATTATTATATGTACCTCCATTTGCATAACAATACTTACATCTCATATTACAGCATTCAGATGACATGTATTGCAATGCTGATAATTTGTTCGAAACTTCATGTGTATTAGGTTGTATATTTACTTGCTTTTTAATAAGTTCATTAAAATCTTTGCTTAAAATCTTTGGTATATTATTTCTAATTAATACTTCTTCTTCCAAAAGTCTACAAAAAACGCCTGTAGTAATATGGTATAGCATGTAACTATTATCAGTTAAAGCAATTAGAATTTCATTTTTATTTTTATATATTTGCAATATACTTAAGTTTTTCATTTTTATTTTTCCTCTCAAAATAATGAAGAGAAGGATTTTACTAACCTTCTCTTCAAAACTATTTAACCATTACAACATGCAGATGTTCCAGCAGCAAAGATATCATCAAGTTCAGTGTTAATAGTTATACTGAAATCAACAGTCTTTTCCATAACATATCTCCTCCATTTCTTATTATTCAGTATTTTCTTATAACTTTTTAATAATTTATTTAGAAAATACAATAATACAAAGTTACTTTGGCTTTAAAGTAAATTCATAAATTTAATCTGGACCATATTCATGACTGAGTGGTTCAATAATTAATTCTTGACAAAGATGATTGATGTCATAACCTTTTTCATCATAAACACATATTGGTAGTGAGTTTGTTTTTATTGGATTTACAACATTATATTGTGTTGTTAATACTGCAATTAGTAATAAATAAACTATTTTTTTCATACAATATCCTCCTGTTTTCATTTAAATTTTATCATGATAAATATAAAGAAAAGCGAATGAAATGTTGACAGATTTCATTCGCCCAGCTTGTTTAAAAATGCTTTTTAGTGATAGTTTAGTCAACTCAATAACTTTAATAAACTATCTTGGTACTTATTAACCTCTTTATAGCATAAAATTTTACTATATTCTTCAACAAGAATTTCAAGAAAAAACTTTTTATCCTCATTATTCATAATCATTTGTTTTCTTTGATACTCATCTTTAATCATTTTTATCATTTCTCTTTTATCAGATTCTGTTATTAATAGTTTTATAACTTTAATTTTACTCCAATCGATTGAATCATTTAAGTTTGTTGAATCTATGCTTTCTATTATTTCAAGGGAATAGTTAAATTGATTTGTTTTATAGTAACACCAGCTTAAGAAATAATACCACTTCAATTGTACTGTATATTTTTCTTCTACAATCATTAATTCATCAATCGCCAATAAATACTTATCTTGTTTTATTAAATTCCAAATTAAGTTAATATGAACCAAGTATTTAAACTCTTTTTCCGCATTACCAATCATTAAACTTCTATATATACTATCTGCTTTTATATATTGTTTAGATACAGAATATATATTTGCTAAATGAATTTGCGAATACTGTTGGCGTTTTAAGTTATATTCTTGCACAAAAATCATCAAGGATTCTTTTACATTGGTATAAGCAGCAAGATTATTATTTAAACTAATATATACGATTGCCATATGATAACAAACCATCCCATAAGAGTATTTATAATAACCTAATGATTTGCATTTCTCATAGACTTCTAAAGCTTCCTCTAATTTAGATTCATTTTTTAATGCTGTACCTTTATAATCATAATAAACTTGAAGCAAATCTGAATTCATTATATTAAATTTTATTAATTTAGCTTCGATTATTTCTTCTACCGATGAAATTAACTCTCTTTTCTTTTTTGTAGTAACTAGATACACATATTTAATTACTAAGTATTTATCAAAAATGAATGAGGAAGAATATAAATCCTCTTGAGAAAATATAGTCTTATTTATATATTCGTGATCAATTTGATTCAAGTATACAATATCAAAATAAAGCTTATCCAATTTTTCACTCATTTGATTTAAAATAGACTCTTCAAATATAAGCTTAATTCCAAATTCATTTAATATACTAGCGAGTATTTCAGGAGATGGATAAACAATTCTGTTTTCGATTTTACTAAGATAACCTTTATCAATCGAAACTAATACTGATATATTTTCCAAAGATAACTCTTTTTCTTTTCGCTTAGTTTTGATTAATTCAACAAAATATGTTGTTAGGTTTTTATTCATAAATCCTCCCTATTAAACTTTTCATTATGTTTTAAATAATTATATCAAATTATTTTTATCAAAACTATATCAGCACTCTATATTGATAATTTACGATTAAAGCAAAATTGCATTCAACTTCTTACAAATTCAACCTAAATATTTATCTACATAAATTACATATGGAAATATATAACTACCTATTCACCCCTTAGTTAATGAACTAATATACTAATCTTCTTATAAACTAAATCTGTTTACCAAAGTTTTATACTTTTGATATTCTAAGACAAGAACATATTTTTCGTTTGAAATCCCATACTCTCTTTTACATATAAAAATCCCACCTCAAGATAAAATAATTTCAACTTATTTCATTCATCAACTTTAGTGGGACGCATCACATTATCGATTTTATTTTCATTCATCTCTACAAGAGTTTAGAAGCACTTCTTCTTTATATCTCGTTTTGTATAACCTCTTCTACTGTAGATACAACAAACTTAGCTTTGTTTTTAACTTCAGTTTCAGCATGATCAATACAATAACTATGATTAGTAACTTCAAACATTGCGACATCATTTTCAGAATCACCCGCAACAACTAAATGATCACGATCAATACCGAAATGTTGACATATTTCAAGTATCGCAATTCCTTTCGAGGAATTCATTGGACCAATATCAATTAAATCAACATCGCTTGTTGTTATACTTACTGGATAATTTTGTTCAATAATAAGTGCTTTTAATTGGTCACGATTTTCACTGGGCACAAATACTTGAATTCGCTCTACCTCATAAGACAAATCAATTTCATCTAATTGTGGTATCACAATATCATTTAAATATGTAGGTAATGGATTAGCATCTCTAATTGGATAGCAATCTTTGCTCGATCAAACCCATTGATTATTGATACCCGTTGCAACACTTGCATTGATATGATTATCCTTGACTAAATTACATAAATCGATGAAAATCTGAATCGATACTGTTTTAAAACAAACTTCTCCATCTTCATATCGAACTGCTGCGCCGTTAGAACCAATGAATATTGGATTCAAACCAATTTTATTACACAATACTTCATAATGGTGAAGTCCTCTTGCTGTTGCCACTGCAAATTTATTTCCTGAATCAATCCATTGTTTTATTGCGGTTAAGTTATCTTGAAATTGATTTGGATTGAGAACTTCTTTTTTTGGATACAATGTTCCATCCAAATCCGTAACAAATAATTTCATGTTTTCTCCTTTACATTAGATAAGGGACAATATCTTCTGATATGTCCCTTCATTAATATTTAGTCTTCTTCCTCTTTTGCTAATACAGTTTCCTTAATAACTTTATCAGCTACAGGTTGAGGTGCTGGTTCATAGCGATTAAATTCAATAATATAGCTTCCTCTACCTTGAGTCATACTTCGTAATTCTGTTGCATACACTTGCATTTCAGCCATTGGAACTTCTGCTGTAATCTTTTGGTCTTTTTCATCAACCATTGCAGTGTCTAAAATCATACCACGTCGTTTATTGAAATCTCCAATAATTGTTCCTGTATATTCTTCAGGTGCAATAACATCTACTCTTCCAATTGGTTCAAGTAAGATCGGTTTAGCTTTTGGCATACCTTCTTTATAAGCTAGACGTGCTGCTGATTTAAATGCGATTTCTTTTGAGTCTACTTCATGGTAAGAACCATCATATAAAACTGCTTTAACACCTACAACTTTATATCCTGCAAGAACACCTTTTTCCATGCATTCTCTTAATCCTGCTTCAACAGCTGGGAAATATTGACGTGGAACAGCTCCACCAAATACATCTTCTTCAAAAATCATCTCTTCGCTATCACATGGTTCAAAACGAATCTTTACATGCCCATATTGTCCAGCTCCACCAGATTGTTTCTTATGTTTACCTTCAGCTTCTGCTTTAGAACGAATTGTTTCACGATATTGAACTTTTGGTTTTGTTGTTTCTACTTCAACTTTATATTTAGATTTTAATTTACTCAAAATAACATTAATATGTTGATCTCCCATACCATAAAGAATCGTTTCTTTAGTTTCTGCATTCTTTACAATTCTTACAGATGGATCTTCTTCTGTCATCTTTTGTAGACCAAAACTTAACTTATCTTCATCCGCTTTTGTTTTAGGCCAAATCGCAACACCTAACATTGGTTGAGGAAATTCAATTGGCGCATACGTAACGACTTTATTCTTTGTACATAATGTATCATTGGTATCTGTATATTGTAGTTTTACTACTGCCCCAATATCTCCCGTAAATAACTTACCTATCGCAACTTGATATTTACCTTTTATAACGAAGATTTGTGCAATCTTTTCTACTTCGCCTTTTTGTGCGTTGAGTACTTGTGAATCACTGCTTAATACACCCGTTAATACTTTTACAAATGATATCTTTCCAACAAATGGGTCAACAATTGTTTTGAATACCATTGCTGACATAGCTTCTTGTTCATTGGTTTCTAAATCAATTACTTCTCCCTTTTCATTGTATGCATGAATATGTCCAATTTCTGCATAACTCGGGAAATACTCAGTAATTAAATCCATTAAACGTTCAATTCCTGTTTGGTTTGCAGCACTACCACAATACACTGGACGAATATCTCCATTACGAACTCCAATACGTAATCCTTTCGCAACTTCATCTTCATCAAAACGTTCGCCTGAGAAGAATTTTTCCATTAATCCATCATCTGTCATTGCGATTGCTTCTGCGATTTGATTGTAATATTCTTCAACGATATCTTTCATATCATCTGGCACTTCTTTTGGTTCAACACGATCGTTATAATACCATGCTTTATTTCTTAAAATGTTAACACTACCTATAACTTTTCCATTCTCAATAATTGGAACTTCAAATGGAATTACTGTCTTGCCAAACGTATCACGTAATTGATTATATGTATTATCGAATGATGCATTCTCTTCATCAATTTTATTAATGAAGAAGATTGTTGGAAGTTTTAATTTCGTAACTTGTTTCCAAGCTCTTTCTGTTCCTGATTGAACACCATCTTTCCCACCAACAACAATAAGTGCATTATCTCCTACTGTAAGTCCACTTAACATTTCACCTTCGTAATCAAGATAGCCTGGAGTATCAATGAAATTAATTTTACAATTCTTCCATTCGATTGGTGCTAGTGAAGTATAAACAGATAAACCACGTTTCACTTCTTCTGCATCATAATCAAGTGTACTTGTTCCATCTACTGTTGATCCCATACGATCTGTATTCTTTGTATGATACAATGCAGCTTCAACAACACTTGTTTTTCCTGCACCGCTGTGTCCTAGTAATACAATATTTCTTACTTCATTCGCTAGATAGTCTCTCATATGTTCACCTACTTCAAATACTCTTTCAATTCTTCAAAGTTTTCTTTACGAACATAATGAATTGCTTTATTGCCTTCATTATCTAACAATTCTTTGTCAGCTCCATGTTCCAATAAATATTTAATTAAATCAAGGTATCCTCCATAACTTGCACGCATAAGTGCTGTACATCCTTTATTATCTTGAACATTTAAACTTGCTCCTGAATCAATTAAGAATTTAATACAATCTAATTTAAATGCATTCACAGCTTCCATTAATGCTGTTCTTCCTTCATCATCTGTTTTATTAACATCTGCACCTTTACCATACAAATATTCTAAGACATCAATTTGACCAAGGAATGCCGCACGCATAAGTGCTGTACGTCCCTTGTTATCATGAGAATTTGGATCTGCTCCAGCTTCAACTAACATTTTAACGATTTCAAGATGTCCTTTTTTAGCTGCACCCATTAATGCTGTTTTATTATTTTTATCTCTTGCTCGTGTATCTGCACCATTATCTAATAAGAAACGAACGATATCTTCATAACCACGTTTAGAAGCACGCATCAATGCAGTTCTTCCATCACCATTGCTAACATTTACATTAGCGCCTTTTGATACTGCAGCACATACCTTTGCAAAGTCACCATTTGCTGCTGCTTCGAAAAAATCTTTGTTTGTTTGATCCATAATATTTTCCTCCTTTTATTTCTCAAACAACTGTGTAACAAAAAAGATGGACATATTTACGCCCATCTTAAAAATGATACACAATTTTCCCTTGAACCCCGTTGAAAACAGGTTTTTTAACATCATAGAAATCAGTTTTTTGAACAATGAAAACAGGTTTAACTTGTTTTCTCATGATCTTCACTCCATTCAAAGGTTCTTTATACTTTCATTTTAATTGATTAAAAATTAATATCAATAGTCTTTTAACATTTTCTTTAACTTTCACTTAGAATTCACTTGAATTCGTGAAAATATTTTCAGTTATTTTCTTTTGTGTAGATAAGTTGCGTTGGATATGGGATAATGATTCCTTCTTTATCAAACGCTTCTTTAATTTGTTTTCTTAATTGACAGGACATCGAAAAACCAACATTCGCATCTTTACTATGTACAGATGCTCTAAGCTCAATTGAATAGTCTTTTAACGCTGTACAATAAACCGTAACAATTGGTAGACCCTTTGTTTTATCTTTCGTACTTCTTGCATCAACACAGTCCGGATGCTGGGTTGCAATACTTTGTATAATTGATATCGCTTTATCCATATCACTATCATATGCTATACCAAAGTAAATAAAGTTACAGAATTTAGAACTATCATCATTTTTATTCTCAATAATAGCAGAATTCATTACACTATTTGGTACCACAATTTTCGAATTAGAGAATGTCTTTATAATCGTATGTCGTAAACCGATATCTTCTACTGTACCCACTAAATTCTTTTCTGAGATACTAATTAAATCTCCTACCTTAAATGGTTTATAAAATGAAAGTAAGAAACCTCCAATAAAATTGGACATTGATTCTTGTGCAGCTAACCCAACCACAACCGCAACAATTCCTGATGCTCCTAACATTGCAGCACCTAGACGATGAAATGCTTTTATTTCCATTAACCATAAGAATACCACTACAACATTAACTAATCCTTTTACAGTATTTTTTGCAAAAGTATAGCTAGTAGCTTGTGCTTTGCCATATTTATCTATTTTATGATTAAAGAAACGGTAGGCAGATTTTTTTATTAACAATCCGATAATATAAATAACGACACAATAGATAAATGATCCAATATAGCCATTGGTAAAATACTCATTACCTAAATTCATGATTTCTTTCATATCTTTTGTCTCCTTTATTTTAGTTTATCACACTAGTTTATCTTTAGCTTTTTTATACTCTGGCATGTGATGTGCTAATAAATCATAAAACCGTTTTGAATGATTTGGAACAATAAGATGTACATATTCATGCCATAATACATAATCAATACATTCTAACGGATAGTGAATCAAAGATAAGTTCATTGTGATTTCTGATTTTCCCACAAGACAACTACCCCATTTAGATGTCATCATCCTAATTTTGATTGACGGTAGTTCAACTCGATACATCTCCATTACGTGATCCCATCGAACTCGTTGAATTTCAAGTATCTTCATCAAATATGGTTTCGCAAAGTTTTGAAAAGCTTTCATTATTTCTTTGTCATTCATCTCTGGAACATAAAATGTAATGATATCGTCATCCAATAATACATGACTTCGCTTTGAAAGTTCATAGCGTACATATTTCTTTTCTCCTAACAAGAAAAGTATTGGACCATTTAATCCTTTTCTGTTTTGTGCTTCTCGTTGTGTTTCCTTTTGAATTGTCTTTAGAATCCACATTTTCCTTGATTCTATGAATGCTTCAATTTGATGTTGAGGAACAGAAGGATGTGCAGTAATAAACAAAGTACGATCCAAACGAACACGTAAATACATATTTTTTATTCTTTTTCTCTCAATTTCAACATTGAATTCTTGATTATCTAGTAATATTTTCATCTTTCACCTAATAAAAATTCAGCATTCAGCTGAATTAATAATTTAATTTTTTTAATCTTCCTA
>NZ_JAVWNC010000014.1:0-44360 GCF_036637135.1 Anaerorhabdus sp.
TAAAAAGAAAGAAGATGGTCATGGATTGGGTTTAAAAACGATGAGAAATATCGCTGAGAAATACAATGGAAGTATAGTTATCGCTCAAAAACAAAATGAATTTATTGTTGATATTGAACTTAAAAACTTTTAAGGAAACTGATTAGTTTCATTATAAAAATCACAATTTCCTATTAATAGCTTTCATAACTGATGAATCACGTGTTATCTATCTCAGTGATCATCTTATCAAGCAACTTACAAAAAGATATAACGATATGAAACAATAAACGAATTTTGATTCCACTACATTTTATATTATCAGTGATTTATCGATTCTCTTTCAAAAAACTATCACGAATAACAAAAAGTATATCTTAGATACCTATAACGATTGTCATCCTGATAATCAGTTACCTAGGATTAGAATTCATGACTTTAGACATTCACATGTATCCATGTTGATTAATTCAGAGGTTGATACATTCACGATAGCAGAACATCTTGGTCACTCCAAACAAATGGTTGAGAACGTTTATGGGCATTTGTTTCCAAGTAAAAAGAAAGAGATACTTAATGTACTCAATAACGTTAAAATGAAATTTATAAAATATTTTTCACCATAATAAACTCATCATTGCGATATACTTCTTTAAATCCACACATCATAAATAAACTAATTGAATTGTTGTCTATGGCGATATTATCATATATCTCTGTTATACCGAGATTTTTCGCTTCATTAAGTAGCGCTAGTAATCCTTCTCTACCAAAACCGAGACCTCTATAACATGCTTTAATAATTATGCTGCAAACATAACAATTAAGTTCATCATCATAATGAAAACTTGCTTCTCCAACAAATCCATCTGTATTTATATCATAGATATATCTATAGAACTTTTTGTTAGGATTAATAATCCATCTATCGTACCAGTTCTTCCACTTCTCTTTAGGAAAATTTATAGTCCCACCATAATTTTCGTTATAAGACATTGTATCTGAATCCGATAACAATTCTTGTCTAAAAACCAAATCATTATAATTAGGTTTAATTAATCGAATCATTTTTCACCTCTACAGTTCTAATTTATCTTTCTAATTTAACAATATACTCTGTTGTACCTTCTTCAAATTTTTTCTCACCAGTTAAATAAAATCCATGTCGCTGATAAAACGAGATAGCTCGAATATTTTTCTCTAATGCCCATAAATGATTTGCATGATGTACCTTGATCGCATATTCAATAAGCTCATTTCCAATTCCTTCACTTTGAAAAAATGTGTCTACGTATATTTTACAAATTTCTATATTATTCATTTGAATAAAGCCTTTTATAAGACCATTATCAAATACATATAGGTTTTTTATTATCTCATCTTTTATAAAGTAATTATCCACCAAAGAAACAACTTGTAGCTCACCAAATGAAAAATCTTCATCTTTAAATATTGGAAAATAATTCATTCTATTATTAAAGACATATATTTCAGCTATCCTTGATAAATCTTCTATCTTAGCTTCTCTAATTTTCATTTATTTTCTCCACAAATTCTAATTTGTATTTATATTATACCATCATCTAAAAACTTAACCGTGCTCTTTTAAGACAAAACTCTTAGAAATAGTGGCATTAATTTAAAAACATATCAGAATCGTATCAAGAATTTTGACAGTCATGATCATAAAAGCCTTTAAACATTGCCTACTGCACACATTGTAAAATAAGTCTAGAAAATAAAATCATATCAAAATCATATCAAATTCGGATTTTCATAAAAAAAGCCCCATTTAATGGGCTGATTTAACTAATGGCGTCCTCGAAAGGATTACTTAAAATTGTACACTAGTTTTCATATAGTTCATAAGTTGTTATAAAATCTGTATAATTCACCAATTCCGTACTGTACACCTAGTTTCATATCAAAATCGTATCAAATTACTTCAAAGAATTCTATATTATAGAATTCTAAAAATTAATTAGATTTTAAATCTCTATTCTTTTATCTTAAAGAATTGGACTATTATACTTTCTTACCTTAACTGAGAAGTCTTAATACTACTTAATACATGATCATGTTTTCTTCTTGATAGTTTTACTTATTAAGAATATCAAAAGATTTTAATCGCTAATTAAATTTATGATCCATTTACACCATCCTAATACCGAACTAGCTCTTCGCCCAATTTGTCCTTCGCCACAAACATTGTTTTTCAACATTTTTTCTTTCACAAAAGTAATAGTTGGTACTTTTCCATTAAGAGAAATAAAATCAAAGCAATCTGCAAATATCTGATGTTGTAGCATTAATTCCACAAAAGTTAATTGTCGTTTCTTATACCCCATTTTAAACAATTTATTGCCTAAATCAGTTAAAATAATTAAAATATTATTATCTTCATCTTTTATTTTATCAAACAAACCTAAATACTTACCCGCATTATAGTAATAATCAGATTGTCTCAATTCAAACTCCATTAGTTCAGCAATTTCTTGACTTGACATTGGATTATTATATAAATGTTCAAGTAAAGAAATAATTCTATCAAATCGATCTGCTTGAATAAAAGGAATATCAGTATTATCCATATTATCATTTGTAACTACAGCTGTTTCTTGTTTTATCTGATTAAGTTCATTAAAAGTTATTGAAGTATCTTCTAAAGAATAACATTTTTCTTTGACTAGCTCTATTGAAGAATAATCATTAACATCTAAAAATCTATACTCTAATATTCTGTATATCTTGTTTGAATACACTGAATATATCAGCCTAATAGGTTTATTAACTTTTTCTTTCCATAGTCTATAAGGATAGTAAAGTTGCCTAATATGAAAATCTTCATAAACTACATTCTTTGCTTCCATAATAACAATAGAACTAGAATTTTCAAAACCACCATCAATTTCACATTGAGCATTTTCAACATGAACTTCGCGTTTTACACCGCTAAATGAATCTACTTTAAAATCAAAAATGCCAGTTCCCATTCGACCATTAAATGTACAATAATTCTCATCTGACTCTAAAAAATCACTTAAGGCATTAGACAATAATAAAATATTAATGGCATTTGACTCCGAATTAATATTTTCAATATTTATGGACTCCAATTCAGGTAACTCTATCATCTTAAATTCATTTAAACTTCTTGAACTCTCTGGAAATTCTTTATATAGGATAAAGTCACTTAAAATATAAGATGATCTAGAAGTAGGCAAAATATTTATTTTATTATCAATCAGTATTTTAGGTAAAGTTTCACTACTATCCCACTTTGCCATTAATCGTGGTTCTCTAAATTCTTTTATTTGTGATGACTTTATATTGAAATATCCATTTTTCTTTAATTTATTAAGAATATCATATTTTTTAAGTATTTTAATCCATGCATCATTTGCTGATAACTTAGTATTTTCATCATTCATTATAAATTAACACCTCATCAATTTCCCCACGATCATTGCCTTTACTATTAACACTTCGTTTAGCTTTTACTATTTTAATTTTAAATCCTTCAATGCTTCCATATAAATCAACAATTTCATCACAATATGAATTTGATTGCAAAAATTTAACCCCTTTTTTATGAAGTTTGATACATTCATCTCTTAATTCAACTTGAGATTGATAATTAAATCCACCTTCTGTATAACCAGTAAAAGCAGATGTATCAGATATAGGCATATATGGTGGATCTAAATAAACAAAGCTACCCTTTCTTGCCTTTTTCAAAACATCTTTATAGTCACCGCTAATTATTTTTATGTCATTTTTATTAAAATAGTCTGACATCGCCATAATAACCGTGTTATTAACAATATCTGGATTTTTATATTTACCATACGGAGAATTAAAAAAACCAGAAGAATTAACACGATATAATCCGTTGTAACATGTTTTATTTAAATATACTATTCTTGCTGCTCTTTCAATATCTGATAAATTTGTATACTCATTTTTTCTATCTAATCCACGAATCCTATAAAAATATTCTTCAGAATTCATCTTTTTATGATGCATAAGTTCAATAATTAGTTCTTGAGGATTTTCTTTTATAACTTTATAAACATTAATTAATTCTTCATTAAAATCATTAATAATTGCTTTTTTAGGCTGTAAATCAAAAATTACAGCACCTCCTCCAACAAACGCTTCAATATATGATGAAAAATGACAATTTAAAAATGGTCGTATTTCATCCAACAATTGTCTTTTTCCGCCAACCCATTTAACTATAGGTTTCACTAAAGGATTCTTTTTACATTTTGTCATAAGTCACCTCTATTCTACATTATTCTAACATAATTAATAACATTTATGGGGATCAATATTTTCTTTATTTTTTAGGAGTTTCGACTATTTTTACAAATAAATAAATAGGAGGGATTATGATGATAAACTATGAACAAATGAAAACAACGATATGGAGTTTTCCAGATAGAGGTACATGGGCAACTCATAAAGGTGACTATAGAGGTAATTGGAGTCCTCATGTTCCGAGAAATTTGATTTTAAAGTATACAAAACAATGTGATTTAGTTTTTGATGGTTTTTTAGGTTCTGGTACTACTGCAATTGAAGCAAAATTACTTGGAAGAAATTTTATTGGGGTTGATATTAATAAAAATGCTTTAGAAATAGCAAGTTCAAGATTGAAATTTGAGTCTGATTTTGACTGCGATATACAACTTAGACTAGGTACAAGTGAACAACTTTCATTTATCAAGGATAATTCAGTAGATTTTATCTGTACGCATCCTCCTTACGCTAATATTATTAAATATAGTGACTCAATAGGTGGTGATTTATCTTTATTAGATTACACTTATTTTCTTTATAGTATAGAAAATGTAGCTAGGGAGTATAAAAGAATTTTAAAGAAATACTCAATCTGTTGCTTCATGATCGGAGACATAAGAAAAAGAGGAAATATCATTCCTCTAGGCTTTTTAACAATGCAAAAATTCATTGACACTGGATTTACACTTAAAGAAATAATTATTAAAGAACAACATAATTGTCGATCAACCAATAAGTGGATAAATAAAAATAACGATTTTTATTTGATTGCACATGAATATATTTTTGTACTCCAAAACATTGTCGCATAAATCGGAAATATATTAAAAATTAATCTTATCTTTAAATTTTTTATACATAGCCTCTTGTAATAAGTTTATTTTATCAAAAAATTCATCAAAAGAATTGTTTGAATCGTTAAACAGTTCCTCAAGAGAGTTGAGATATTCGAACGAATACTCACAACCTTCTTCCACCCAAAAATCAGAATTTGATCTTTCGAGTGTTCTAAGATATGCGATTTTATCACTTAAACACTTATTCCCTAAATCGTTATTTATTTGTTCATTTATGGGTATTAAGTTTATGAACATATTTGTCTTTCTAACTTGCTCACTAGTATATTTTTTGTCCGTACCATTCTCTACATATTTTTTGCAATCATTAATAATAAAATGTTCATTAGATAAACTTAGTATGTGCATGAAATTTTCACTATTAAAGTTTAATTCCGTCTTGTCATCACTAAATTTAAAACATTCAAACATTATTGCGAATTGTAGAACCGTAAACTTAATATTTCTTGCAGTTATATTTTCTAATTGTTCTTCCATACAAAATTTCTGAGTGAAATTTAATTTAGGTTCAAGATCATTTTGCAATAGTGAACTAGTTAAAACAAGTAAATTTTCTTTAAATTCACTAATACTCCCAATATTTTTTACTACGCTATTTAACCCCTTCCTTGTCGATAGTGAATCAAACATAAAAGAATAAAAATAGCTGTAATTGATATTTTTTTCACCATTTTCTAAATAATCATTTACACCGCAAACAAAACAATAAGTTATTAGGAATTTATAAATAGATACACAATTTCTAAACAAAAATTTAACCATGCTAAAATAAACATCTCTTCTCGAAGGATCAATACCGTTTAGTTTAAAAACATCTAAAAAATAAGGTGAATCTTTTGAAATATCATTAGTTATAAACTTTCGATTCAAAATAATTAAGCTAATTGTATTGTCTATAATTCTATCAATTGTTGCTGCTCGTGGAATTAATTCCATTATATGAGTTCCTTTTTCATATTCACGAAAATTAGAACCATTTTGCAAAGAAACATCTTCTGATAAGAGAAAATCCTTATCAAAGTTTACGTTTTTTATTGATTCTAGCTCCGAAGCATTTCTAACAATACAAAATAATACATTATACAATAAATCTACTAACTTTATTGAATTGTCTTTGTCAAATAGTTCGAAAAATTCTGTTTTTAGAGAAATCCATTTTGTCTTTGCGGATTGATTATTGCCATTTTTTTTGAAAAAATAACCTTTAAAAATATCCTCACTATCCAACTTTACACCTTTTACATTTATATCAACAAAACTATCAATAGCATCATTTTTTTCTTCATCCGTCAATAAAATTAAATTAAATCTAGATTCTAAAATGTTAGAACAAAAGTCGTGAATTTTTTGTTCTTCAAGATGTTCTAAAAATGAATTTATACAATTGTGAATCTCTACAAATCGTTCTTTTTGTTTGAAGGGATCTTCTGTTTCATCAAATAAATCCTTATCAAAAAAATTTATAAATGTTGGATTATTTAAGTTGATTAGAGAAAAGCTCTCAAATTCGTTCGAAATTTCTGAATATTTTGCTGCCAAAATTGTAAGCAAAATGTATATAACTGTCAACCGTTGTTGTCCATCAATAACCTCAAATTTTCTGATATCTTCCGATAGATAAACATTACCCAAAAATTTATCTTTTTTTAAAATATCAGACAATAATTGGTTAACATTTTGAACATCCCAACGAATTTCTCTTTGATACTTTGGAATTTCTATTATTCTATTGCTACTAAATCTATATATTTCTCGTAAAGTTCCTTCCACTCTAGCTCTAATTAAGAACTCTTCATTGTTCAGAAACTCTCTCACTGTACAAATTGTACCAATCATATATCTACCTCTATAATTTCATTATTTCAATTATACCATTATGTATAAACTTAGCCAATAATTACAGTAAAACTGAATAGTTAATATCCATTAAGTCTAGATCTTCAATATTTACTTTCACTCTTACAAAATTAAAATATATTTGATAGCTGTCTTTTACAATACATTACATAAATCTCAAATTTCCATTTTTGACCCCATAACAAAAGTGGTTATAATCACCTATTCATTGCAGTTACTCCATATTCTTTGGTTTTGGTGACCCCACTTTTGACCCCACGCCTTAAATATGACCCCACTATCAACTTTATTCAAATTTTGTAATTAGCCCTTTACAGTCGGCGTTGCCGGCTGATGTGATATGTGATGGGGAGTGTTTTGACCCCACCACTTTAACCTGCAATCTAAACCTAGGCATAAGATTTTGATAGTTCGAATTATGTTGTTATTCTGAATTCGGCGTACAACCCGCTCACGTTCGCTCAAGGTATCTAGGGTCGAGTATTTATCACACCTTTTTTCAAACGGGGCACAAGAGGGCACAAACTGCCCTCAAACAAAAAAACACCCTGCGTACAGGGTCAGGTTAAGCTGGATTTAGTTAGGTTGGCACTAGCTGGCACTCATAAATGGCGATAAATAGGCACTTTGGTCAACAGGGTCAACTACATAGGCACACACATTCTAGTCGGCACTGTCGGCACTTTTTATATTTTTCAATATTATTATACTTATCTAAATCATAACTCTGAATACACTTAAAAACATCTCTATAATCATTTTTCATAATCAAGAGATGCATTTTAATTTTCTAAATTTCTTTAACGATTATTTTTTTCACCTTTAATGAAATATAATTGTTAATTATTATTCCTTGTTAAAAGAATTAAATAATTTACTCCATTTATCAACATAATCTTTCTCTACTTCAACGTTTTTTTCCAACTGCCTTTTAACAGTTCTTGCAAGTTCAACTTTCCAACCAATTACTAATTCAACGGCATGTTTTGATGCAAATTTTTCAATTTGTGGGAGTATAGCGATAGATTTGTCATATTCATCTTTAAATTCCATATCTTCTACATTTCTAAACAGTCTATCAATATATTTCTCCATTATTGCAAATGGAATAATATCTTCAATCTCACTATTTTCTAATTGAGAAAATGCTTCAATTTCTAAAAGCTTTGTCTTTTCACTACTGTATAATCCTAGTTCAAGTTTATTTTTTGCATCTTTTCCACTTTTATCACTATCAACAATAACATAAGGCAATTTTCCATTTTTTCCACCTACTAAACTCGTTATCCCTGATACTCCTTTTACTCCTCCTGATGGAATAAAAATAAGTTCATTTTTCGGAGTAAATTTCTTATTTTTTATCAAATATATCTTTATTGCATTAAGATAACATTGATCAGATATGCCTTCAACAATTATTGGCTGACACCCTTGAAGAAGGATATCAGAAACAGTTAATCCTAATGCTGAATGAACTGCATAAATTGACTGTTCATTACATTTATCACCAGCTGCGCGTAAGTCACTTGATACTACAGTGTATCCATCACTATCCGAATAAACAACCTTCACTCGATCAATGTGTGTTGTGTCTATTAGAAAAGGCGAGTGAGTAGTATGTATAATTGGATTAGTTATAGATAAATTATCGAAAAATACTGTTAAATCTTTTTGTGCCATCGGATGCAAAGTTAGCCCAGCTTCATCCAAAAGCAAAATAGCACCTTTATGTGCATCTTGACTTTCTACAAGAAATGTAAGATAAAAACTTAAGAACCATTGCAAACCAGTACTCCGGCGCTCCAATTCAATTTCTTCAGTACGTCTATCATCTGAAACCCATATTTTGAAGAAATCACCATCCGCCTGTAAACGAAAACGATATTCTCCTTGTTTCCACCATTGTTTGAAATCTTTAGTTAATTTTGCAGATGCAGAATTAAGTAAAGTTGTTCTTTCTTCCTTACTTTTTGTTGCTTTCTCAATGTCAGCAGTAGTAATTTCTTTTTTCGTATATTGTGAACCACTGTAATGAGTGAATTCTTGAGGATCCTTTCCTAATTCTAGTACTTCTTCAGGTTTCAACCCTACATAATCAAATAATACACGAAGAGTCCTTACTTTATCATCATTATCAAAACCATCAATTTTATCTCCATTCAAAAGTTTTATTACATGTGGTAGATATATTTGAGCATCCAAATTTCCGTAATTTGAATAATATACAAATTTTGGAATTTCTTTTACAATATATTTTTCAGGATTATACGTTTTTTCTACATCATCTTTTTCATCTTTTTTTGTTACTTTCTCAACTTCTACTTCGATATTTTCTTTATAAAACTTTACACTGTACATTTCATCATAAAATCGTGATACTAAAACACTCTCTACATCCTTCCCGTAGAAAGATTTCATATGTCTTTTCTGATCAGAATCTAAATCAAAAAAAGCAGAAACAAAACAAATTTCATTTTTTCTACTACGCCAACTTGCATATTCCTTATTAGGCATATCATGAAGAGCATCTATTTCCCCATTGCGAGCAGGATTTAACTTCCACAAAGCCAAAATGATGTTAGATTTACCAGCTTCGTTTATACCAACTAAAGAGGTAACATCATCACATTCAATCCACCCACTATCAATAACAGATCTAAAATTTGTAACATTAAATTTTTTAAGTTTCATCATTATAAGCGCCTTCTTTCAATATTATTTGTATTTTACATTTTTAGTTTAGTTAACTAAATAGTAATAATTTCATTATTACATTACCATTAAAAAAAAAATTTCACAACAAAGTATCCCTCAAATTACTTAATTTTACTAGTTTACTGGGTCATTATATTTGAGAATGCATTTTCTTTTACCATTTGTTCTACCTCTTTCAAAACTAATTCCATTTGAGTCAAGAATACTTTTATTTCTATCCAGTAGAGATGCAATCGCTACTGGATTCAGTTTTAATTTTAAAGTTGATGCTAACTCTTGTGCTGACATCGTTACTTCTTTTTTTGATACTACATAATTGATGATAGCGGATAAGTTATAGTCAATTTCTTCAACAAGTTCCACGTTAGAGGGATTCCATCGACAAGTTTTTTTATCAAATTCTATCACTAGATTACTTTCTTCTATATCTCGTCCTGCAGCATAGAGTGTGGCGATAGTTGTACTATCATTCCTACTCAATCGAAGGATACAATCTGCAGAAGCACTCAACCCTCGCCCAATTACTTTTTCAATTTGACTATTCGCTTTGCCTTTCTTCTCATGGATCACTAGAATCAAGGAAATATTATAGGAATCTGCTATCGCTTTATATTTTCTCGCAACTTGTAAGTCATGATCATATTCTGCAGTTACGGCTCCAGCTTCAGCTAATAAGAAGTGATCCACAACAATACATCGACATTTAGGATTCTTATTCATATACTCGTGAAGTATATCTTCTAGTGACTCACCATTTTGCATTTCGGTAATAAAATCTAGATTTTCAGAAAATGATTTCTGTTTTCGCATTCGATTGTTTAGACGTGCATCTGTATCTTCAAGTGCTAAGTATAATGCTTCACTTTTTTCTACTTCATGTTCCATAAATGATTCACCATTACAGATAGATCCAGCTAACTGGAGTAATAAGAACGATTTTCCTATCTTCTCTCTTCCAGTAAATACAGTTAAGCCCACTGGTAGCAAGCCTTCTACAATATAATTTATTGAGTTATATTTTTTCCCCATGATATTAAATGAGTTCTTTACTTCCAAGTCATCATCTCCTCTCTGATTCTATATTTTTCAAAGAAATATTCCTTTGATACCCTACCCGTTACTGTGCAATATCCATTTTGTTTTAGTTCTCGATTCAGTTCACGAATGATTTCGTAGGCTTTTGTACGTTTTACTTTCACTATGCACATTACATCTTCTACTGTTAACACACCATCACTCCTTTATGTAGATAATTATTTTATATCTTGTACATTTTCTATTTATATGTTTTAATTAGAACATAGGATAGAGAATGTGTCAATAATATTTAATGATTTATATTATTTTCTACAGGAGGAATTATGATTACAAAACAAAGATATGGATATTACAAATCTAAAAAAGGAATAGAAGTATTTACCTTTGGTGATTCAAAAGTCGAGCTACCTTTCTTTACCTTTATTTCTGATTTTTTAAAGACAAGTGATGTTGAAGAGGATGTTTCACCTTTTAATCAGTTCTTAAACAACAAGACCATCAGTTATGAAGAAGAATTGAAAAAGATAAATACGCCACGTTTTTCAATAATCCAACGGTTGTATGCATGTTATTACTTAACTCTCTTTCAACAAGATGAATCAAAAGAAATCCATGAACTTCATGAAATCTCAAAAACAATTAAAAATCTAAAAGGTTCACTTATCGATTTGATAAATTACACTTTAGATGATTCAAACCCTAAATTTGCAAACCTAGATTATGAAGACCGCCTTTCTGAATGCATTAAAAAATCAAAATATAGTGACTATTTATTATCACAGTTAAATAAGGGTGTTGTATTCAGTTATACGAATGATAAAAAAGAAGTATTTGAAAAAATAAGTGCTGAAGATCCAGCAAGTCTTATCCAAGGTATTGTTATGTATTACTTTAGAAAAGGAATTAAGATTAAACGCTGTAGAAACTGTAATCGCTTCTTTATTCCTTCTCGACTCTCTCAAGACTATTGTGATTATATTGCACCTCACTACACAGATAAGACTTGTCGAGATATAGGAGCAACTAAGAACTTTGCAGAAAAGAAAAGTGATGATACGGCATATCAACTTTACTCAAAGTATTACAAACGAGTATATCGCTATGTATCTACAGGTAAGTTATCTAAAGATGATTTTCAAAATTGGAATATCTCTGCTACTCTTGGACGTGATTCTGTTCAAGCTGGCAAACTTAGTCTTAATAAATACACTGAAAAGTTGGATAAACTATTTACCGAAGTATTAACCCATACAAAATAAAAAAAGTTCCTGTATTGGCGTACAGGAACTGGTCGCAATACCACAAAGGTGATACCACAAATATCCAATGGAATTATATCATCTTTGTAGGATATTGCATAGATAACACTACAAAGGAGATGAACGTATGCCTGTTTATCAAGATAAAAACAAAAACTATTATGTATCAAAGAGTTACAATGATCCATTGACTGGATATCCGAAGAACCATTGTAAACGAGGATTTAAAACAAGAAACGAAGCCAAGCGATATGAAAGTAAATTCGATATTAACCTACGTTGTGCTCAATCGACAAACTACAATGTTGAAGTTCTTGTCGATATGTTTCTCGATTATAAGAAAGAACGTGTAAAATCAAGAACATACTATGACATTAAAAAAATCGCAGATAAACATATCACACCAACCTTCAAACATTTAGGAATTAAAGATATCAAACCCCCAATGATCGAACATTGGCAAAAGCAGTTACTAGAAAAGAATTACAGTAATGATTATCTTGAAGCCATTCAAGGATTATTCTCACGTATCTTCAATTATTGTATTTCAAAAGAAATTGTGGATACAAACCCTGTAAAGATTGTCGGATTTGTAAAGAATCAATCCAAATCAAGTCGTAAGTTACAATTCTATACTACAGATCAATACTTGAAATTTAGAGGCAGTATAACTGACGAAAGATACTTACTTGTATTCGACCTACTCTACTTTACAGGAATGAGAATTAGTGAGTTACAAGCTAGAACTTGGAGTGATTTAAACTTTGATGAAAATACATTATACGTTCATTCCAATTATGATTGTAAGAATCATGTGATTACCCCTTCTACTAAAAATGGTGAATCACGTATCATTTATCTCAGTGATAATCTTATGATTCAACTTAGAAAAAGATATAATGAAATGAAGCGATATAAAAACTTCGATTCCACAAAATTCTACATTATTAGTGATCTATCTATACTTTCTCAAAAAACTATCTCTAATAATAAGAAGTATATCTTAGATACTTATAATGATTCACATCCTGATGATCAATTACCTAGAATTAGAATTCATGACTTTAGACACTCTCATGTATCGATGTTGATTAATTCAGAGGTTGATACATTCACGATTGCAGAACGTCTTGGTCACTCCAAACAAATGGTTGAGAACGTTTATGGACATTTGTTTCCAAGCAAAAAGAAAGAGATACTCAATGTACTCAATAACGTTAAAATCACTTCCCTAGCCTAATTACTGGCTTAAGAAGTGATTTTTTTAATTTTACAAAAACTGAGATTTGTTATTCTTTATTGTTTGTTCTGCAATCTTTTACAAACTGCTCTAAATTTACTCTATGATTATACTTTATGGATGCAGTTTTATCCTTAGAGATTATAACATCATTCATATCAATACTATTTAAAGCAGCAATGGCAATTGTGTAGTGAATCACATCAGCTAATTCATTACCTAATTGGGTTTGTAAGTCTTCTTGATCAGCAGATTTTCTGCCTGCTTTTTTATTAAGAACTTCAGCTACTTCACCAATTTCCTCTACGAGTTTCATAAACAGGCTTTGATCAACTCCACCATTTTTATAATGATCGAATAAGTATTCTTGCAGTTCATCTATTGTAATTTTCACAGTATCTTCTCCTCATATAAATTTAGTTCATAGTTATATTATACCATCATCTAAAAACTAAACTGTGCTCTTTTAAGACAAAACTATTAGAAATAGTGCCAAAAAACTAAATTCGCATCAAAAACGTATCAAGAATTTTGACAGTCATGATCATAAAAGCCTTTAAACATTGCCTACTGCACACATTGTAAAATAAGTCTAGAAAATAAAATCATATCAAAATCATATCAAATTCGGATTTTCATAAAAAAAGCCCCATTTAATGGGCTGATTTAACTAATGGCGTCCTCGAAAGGATTCGAACCTTCGACCGTACGCTTAGAAGGCGTATGCTCTATCCAACTGAGCTACGAGGACACTGCTATATTATAATAACAAACGCTATCATAATTTGCAACCTTATTTGTACTCTTTTCTCACTATATCCACTACACTACCTTCAATTGTAAGTATTGCGTATGATGGTGTGCTGCCATCACGATTGCGTGAGATAGATCCCGGATTGATTAGATAAATTCCATCCATCTTCCTACATTCGAAGATATGTGTATGTCCAAAACAAACAATATCACAATTACAACTTTTTGCTTTGTTGATTAATAACTCTCGATTATCTAAAAACATTAAGCGATGACCATGAGCTACTAATATACGATGTTCACCCAACTCAAGTACTTTAAAATCAGGTAAATCACCAAAAAAATCATTGTTTCCTCGAACAGCGGCATACCCTGATAAATATTCAGCAGGTAATTCACTATCTCCACAATGGATAAATGCTTCTGCATCTTGATGCATGTTTAAAATATCTCTTAATGGTTCTACTCTTCCATGATTGTCACTTATAACTACTATTTTCATAAATATTAAGATTCCTTTATAATTAATGCCCCTATAATTTTACTAGAAAACAAGAATTTATCAAGAAGAACTTATCATTCTCATTCTTATTTGCTATAATACTCCTAGAGGTGTTACTATGAACAACTTACTTACTTTATATCAAACTTATATTAATCCGATTGTTATTGGATTGTTTGTTGTTATGATTATTATAACATTGTTTTACTTTGTTCGCCTGCTTCTTAGTCTTCGGGGGTTATCGAACAATGTTAATGAGTGTCAAATTCAAATGGATGATATTCATCAACAACTTATTTTAGTTGAAACAAAACGTGATGTTGTTAGTTCTTATTATAAAAAGAAGAAAGCTCAACTTAATTTCTTAGTATCTTGTTTATTCTTCTTACATATTCTAAATCATAAAGATTAAAGGAAAGTTCTCACTTTCCTTTTTAATTTGATATAACTTCACTTAGGCTAAGATTATTATCATGTAGATAACGAGCCATTTCATGACCTACATATCTAAAATGATAGCTTTGTTCTGCTTTATTTGTAAGATAAGCATTTTCTACTTTATATGATTGTACTAATCCAAAACGGTATGCATTTTCTTTTAGCCAGTTGTATTGTTCCGTTTTTGCAAAGTCATTATTGGATAATCCTTCTAATACGAAATCAACACTAAGTCCCAATTGATGTTCAGAATGACCTGGCATGAATTCCATCTTACTCACACTGTCTCCATAGACCTCTTTAGCAGCCTTGTAGAGCTTATCTTGTTCAACATAAGAAATATATCCATTGTCTACTAATAAACCGCCACATGCCCTCTTTATGGCTAATTCTTCATCAATCGCTTGGCATAGGTTTTGCAATGGTTCTTGTAATGCAACATCAACTTCGATATCTTTATCATCTACCGTTGGAATATTTTCATTCAACAATTGTAAATTAAATGGTTTTCTTATACTCAATGTATGGGTATCATCAACAAATGCATTGGCATTCCCCGCATTTGTCACAAGAATTGCATTGGCATTATATGGATCACCATGATCAATCCAGTACAATACTTCATCAAATCGATAATGTACAAGATAATTAGCCAAGGTCATTACATCCATCGCATTACGAGTACGTTCCACCATATTTACAATTGATGCAGGTGTTTCATCCCACAACAATTTATTTAATTCTCGATATTCTGATGCATGATAAATATTGAAGTTATTCTCTTGAATATAAGCAATAAACGTAGCTGGTGCTATGGAGTATTCTATAATGTACTCTATCTCTTCATCATTTAAATATTTTCTAATTAAGCGATTATTTTCTTCATTTTTATATGGATAACGTGATAATTTATCGTAATTCACATTCATAAATGCAAAACATAAGATAGATACAACGAGAATCATGCTTACAAATAGAGCACGTTTAGTTTTCATCTCATTCACCTCTTTCAGTATTATAGCATATTATTCTTCATTCGACTCGCTTAATATTTGGACAACATTCTCAGCGATTTCTCTTGGTAATACTTCCATAAGTTGTTCAATGGAAGCATTTTTTATTTGTTTAAAACTACCAAAATGTTTAAGTAGTTTTTTCTTTCTTACTTCCCCTATACCCTCAATTTCATCCAATATAGATTTAGTTTGTGCTTTTTGACGAAGTTTTCGATGATACGTAATCGCAAACCGATGCACTTCATCTTGCATTCTTGTTAGTAGAAAGAAGAATGGACTATTCTTATCAATTTCTTTTAACTCACCCATTTGATTCATCATGCCTGAGGTATTGTGTTTATCATCCTTTACAAGACCAAATAAGGGGATATCTAAACCTAAAGGATCCAGAATTTGTTTCGCTGCTTCGATTTGTTGAATACCACCATCAACTAAGATACAATCGGGCATACGTACCTCTTCAATCATCAACCGATAATAGCGACGATAAAGAACTTCTTTCATAGAATCTACATCACTGTTCGTCGTATGTAATTTATAGATACGATATTCTGCTTTATTAGGTCGTCCATCATCAAATACAACACATGCCGCAACTGTAAAAGCTCCTGATATATGACTGTTATCGAAGATCTCTACGCGATGTACATCACGATGAGCTAACTCTGAGAATATTTTCATCATGGATGCATCATCATCTAGTTTCGCTTCTATAACATCAAACTTCAAATACAATTGATTCTTTGCATTATTTTCAGCTAAGTCTAATAATTTCTTGCGATAACCTTTTATAGGCACCGTTATCTTTGTTTCCAATGCCTCTTCTAGTACTGTAATATCATCTAAATTTGGCAATACAATCTCTGGTGGTAGTGGATGTTTTTGATAGTATTGTGTCACAAATGAAATAAATTCATCTTGTTCCTCACCATATAGAGGTGACAATGATAATTCACGCTCCAACAACTTACCTTGTCGTATAAAAAATCCTTGAATCGATAAATATCCTTTATCACAATAATAACTAAAGACATCACGATTTGATTTATCTTGTGTTTGTACTTCTTGTTTATCTGCTATGTGTTCAATGGATTGAATTAAATCTCGATACTCAATCGCATTTTCATATTGCATCTTTTCTGTTGCGTCTTGCATTTTCATTTTTAAATCATGCAAAATCTCTTTGTTGTCTCCATTTAAGAAACGTGTAATTTTTTCAACAATACTCAAGTATACTTTAGGATCCACTTCATATTCACAAGGACCAAGACATTGTCCCAAATGGTAATATAGACATACTTTCTTTGGCATCACTTTGCATTTTCTAAGTGGATATAGGGTTTGAAGTAATCGTATTGTTTGATGAGCTGCAGTTGCATCAGGAAAAGGACCGAAATACTTACTTTTTCGATCTTTTTTAGTTTCTCTTACCACTGTTAAGGTTGGATAATCTTCTTTTGTAATCTTAATGTATGGATATGTTTTATCATCCATAAACATAATGTTATATCGCGGACGATGTTTCTTAATTAAATTAATCTCTAGTAATAGTGCTTCTTTCTCTGTCCGAGTAATAAAGAAGTCAAAATCTTTTACATGACTTACCATTTTCGTCGTTTTGAAATCATGTGCTCCAACAAAGTATTGATTTACACGATTCTTAAGTTTCTTTGCTTTTCCAACATAAATAATGGTACCTGTTGCATCTTTCATCAAGTAACATCCAGGTTCCATTGGTAAATTTTGTAGTTTTGCTTGTAAATCAGTATTCATCTTTAACCTCTAAGTGTTACCACTGTTGCTCCTGTTGATCCCTCATTTGGAGCTCCTAGTCTATAGTTTACTACATCCCTATCACTCTTTAAATACTCATGCACAGCTTTTCGTAATGCGCCTGTACCATCACCATGTATAATGCGAACTGTTGCCATGTGATTGAACTTTGCATCATCCATGTATTTTTGTAAAACAGGCAATGCTTCCTCTACTCTTAACCCAATCAAATTACATTCTAGTTTAAAAGATTGAATTTTCTCTGTACGCATAGAAAATACTTTTTTAGGCTTGGTAATGACTTTGTGTGTGTGTTTAATTTTATCTTTCGTTGATTTTACCGTTATCCCATTTAAATCGAGCGTGATTTGGTTTTTATTTACTTGTATT
Organism: Anaerorhabdus sp.; assembly: GCF_036637135.1. GTDB lineage: Bacteria > Bacillota_I > Bacilli_A > Erysipelotrichales > Erysipelotrichaceae > Anaerorhabdus. The sequence goes on from NZ_JAVWNC010000014.1 coordinate 18,123, forward strand.
ATTTTTGCGATCTGATGTGATTGTCGAATTTCAATTGTATCTCCTACTTTGAATTCTTTTTCTTCAATCTCTTCTTCCTCTTCTTCATCAAGAAGTGTTAATTTTTTCTTCACATCCAAAACTTCATGGTATTTTTCTGTTTCTTGTTTCTTTCTCATTTCATCTAGTATGGCTTGTGCTTCTTCTTTCACCATATGTAAATAGTCTTCAGCTTCTTGTTTTGCTTTCTCGATATTCTTTTCTTTATTTCTTTCAAAAACTTCTTTCTCATTTTGAAGTTCTTTAAACATTTTATTTTGAATCGTTTGTTGTTCAACCAATTTTTCTTTTAATTGTTGGTTCTCCAATACTTGAAGTTCTAGTTTTTCAATTAGACGATCTTCTTCTGTTTTTTGTTGATTCTTTAAAAACTCAGCACTCTTAATAATGCTTTCTTTTAAATTATATCTTCGTGCAATTTCAAATGCATTACTTTGTCCTGTTAAGCCTTCAACAAAATGATAGGTTGGTACTAATTTTTCTACATCAAATTGTACAGAAGAAACTAGAATGTCTTCATGTCGTTTTCCATATGCTTTCAATCGACCATAGTGGGTAGTCGCAACCACTAAACAACCTTTATCACGTAAATCATTTAATATTGCGATGGCTAAACTCTCTCCTTCTTTAGGATCTGTTCCTGAACCTAACTCATCCAATAAAACAAAGCTATCTTTTGTAGCATGTTGACTTACATCCGCAAGTTTTGATAAATGAGCACTGAATGTACTTAAAGATTGTAATACCGATTGATCATCTCCAATATCAATAAAGACATGATCAAAGAAAGGAATTTGTGCTTCTTCTGCACAAACTGGTATACCACAATATGTAAGGAGTACCGCTAAGCCTAAACATTTTAAACTTACAGTTTTACCACCTGTATTTGGTCCTGTAATTAATAAAACTCGGACTGGTTCAATAATACGATATGTGTTCTCTACAACCTTCTTTCGATCAATTAATGGATGTCGAGTATTCTTCAAATAGATTGATTTTTCCTGAGTTAATTGTGCAACACATGCATCTTCTTTTTTACCCCAAGAAGCTTTCGCAAATAGAGCATCTAATATCGCACATGTTTCTAAGTTATTTAAACAATCTTCTGCAATATTAGAAACTACTTCACTACATTCCCAACATATTCTTTCCATTTCTTCTTGTTCTTGATAAAGAAGACTTTGCTTACGATTATTAATTTCTACAAAACTACTTGGTTCAACATAAGCAGTTTGCCCAGAAGCACTTTCTCCATGAATAAAACCACCAAAACTATTTTTATCTCCAGCTTTAACCAAAACTACAACACGATTATTTCTCGTTGTTACAATATTATCAATCATTGAGGAAGCATGTTTTTGCATAAAACGATTTGTTTCAGTTTGTATTTCTCCATCAATTTTAAGTAAAGCTTTTCTAATACCTCTTAATGTATCACTTGCAGTATCTAAAATTTCTCCATCGTCACTAAAACAAGATTCAAGTTTATCTTGAACTTCTTTGAAAATCACAATGGATGAAACCAAATCTTGTAGTTCTTCACACTCTTCTTCAATTCCTTTTGTATAACTTACTATCCCACGTGTTGCGCGAATATGATTCATGGTTTGCACAAAATCAAGTGGTGTTAATGTCATACCCTTTTTCGCTTGTTCCAAAAGAAGTGTAATGTCTTTTAATCCAGTAAGTGGCATCGCTGAATATTTAATTGTACAAGCTAGTGCTTCTTTTATTCGTTTATTCTCTCTACGTAAAACTAATGGGCTAAAGCTTGGTTCAAGGGAAAGAATCTTCTGTTGACCAAGACTAAAAGCACAAAGATTTGCGATTTGATTCTTTATGACTTCAAGTTCAATCCCTGCTGTACTCATCTAATTACCTACCTCATCTAAATTGTTTTCTTCAAACCATTCTTTTAGTGCTTCACGATCATTATCAGAAAGTTCATTCATATCTTCAACTATATTGGATAATGCATTATTTTTCGATAGTGGTTCTTCTAAATCATTAATCAATGTGCTTGTGTTTGTTAAAATTGGTTGTAGCCATGATTGAGTAACATAATTACTTCCATTCGGTATAATAGGTAATGTTAATATAAAAGCCAACAAGACCATCCAAACGGTTGAATAAACGATACTAAATAATGATCCACAAATACTATTCAATTGTTTAAGAATAGGAATATTTTGTAGTACCTTAATGAGCGGTCTAATAATCATTAAACATAATTTTAAAACAATGAAAATAAGAATAAACCAAACAAATTGATTAACGTATCCATAAATAGCATCTTGAAATATGGATGCACTCAATGGTATTAAGTCTTTTGGCCATATTGCAAAATAGGATGCAAGTACTGGAGAAAATAACCACGCTATATAAATTACCGCAATTAATCCAATCAAATCTATTAGTTGTAAAACAAAACCCTTTTTATATCCCATGAAAAACATAACTATATAGAATAGTACAATGCCTCCATTAATCATCATATATGTTAACTCCATTTGTCTCCCTCTCAATCCTTATAATAATAACTAATTCTAAACCGAAGTGCAAATACTATGGTATGATATTAGCGAGGTAAATCTATGTCTACAATTACTCTTTTATTAACTGATCAACAAATAAAACAAATACAAACCACTTTTCAAAGTGAGATACAATCTAAAACACCACCCTATGCCCTATTCCAGTGCAAACTTGAAGGTTGTGTTATTACCGCCTATCAATCAAAAAAAGTTGTTTTTCAAGGTAATGATGCAGAACTATTTGCAAGTGCCTTCAGAAAGACTGAAATCAATGATGATCAAGCAGGAAGTGATGAGGTGGGAACTGGTGACTATTTTGGACCTATTTGTGTTTGTGCTTGTATTGTCACGAGTCAAAATCGACAACAACTTGCACAATTTCAAATTCAAGATTCCAAAGCATTAAAAGATGATTATATTATTCAAATTGCACCTAAGATCATGAAAATTTGTGAATACAGTCTCTGTGTACTTGATAATCATAAATACAATATTGTACAAAGAACGAATAATATGAATCAAATCAAAGCGAAATTACATAACCAAGCGTATGTTAATCTTTCAAAAAAGACAACACTACCTAAACATATCATCATTGATCAATTTACTCCTGAGAAAAACTACTATAACTACATCAAAGGTGAACCCACTATTATTCAAGGTATTCATTTTGAGACAAAAGCAGAGAATAAATATCTTGCAGTTGCATGTGCTTCAGTAATAGCACGATATGCATTTCTTGAATGTCTTAAACAATACGAGGAACATTACCACATGACATTTAAGAAAGGCGCTAGCGATTTAGTCGACCAAAATGCAGCAGAATTTGTCAAAGAATTTGGTTTTGATGAATTGCGTAATGTTGCGAAACTTCATTTCAAGAATACTGATAAATTAAAGGAATATCTCTAGATATTCCCTTTTTCTATATCAATATGAATTGCGATTGTTTCTTGTAACTGGATTAATTTTACACCAGCTGCAATTAACATTTTTTTACTTGCTTTAACCGCATCTGTATCCGCATATTTATCACATTCATACACAATCTTTTTAATACCCGATTGGATGATTGCTTTTGCACATTCATTACATGGAAATAATGAAACATAAATTGCACAGTTTTGAACAGGACGAGGACTGTTTAATATCGCATTAAGTTCTGCATGAACTACAAAGGCGTACTTACTCTCTAACATGCTACCTTCTCTTCCCCATGGAAATTCATCATCATTACAACCACGTGGTAATCCATTATATCCAATACTTACAACACGATTTGTTTCATCAACGATTACAGCACCCACTTGTGTTGAAGGATCTTTAGAACGTAAAGCAGATAAATGAGCCATGCCCATAAAGTATTGATCCCAATTTAATACATTTTCTCTTTTCATCTTATTTCACCTTTGTTAAATCAAATCCATAAAAGCGATTTAATTTTGCTCTCATATTATTACTATAACCACTTAATCCGGCAGAATCAAGATAATCTAAAACTGCTGTATCTGTTAAATAATATATCGGTTTTACATTGTAATTCTTATAACATTGATACCCTAATAATCCAAGTAATAACACAGAAGCAACCATTGCATTTTGTCTAAATACCTTCCATGTCTTATTCTTCGTTAGTAATACCGCAATAAATAATCCACCTATGAAACCACCAATATGTCCAAACATTGAAACACCTGGTATAAATGTAATCAACAAGTTAATTAATAATGTTGAAATAAAACTTTTCGCAACAGCTGGATTGTAGATGACTTTAGAATCAAAACCATACACTAGAAGCGCTGCCATCAAACCATACAATCCTCCACTTAATCCAACAGTAAGTACATTGTCTTGTGCTGCAAAGATAAACAAGCTACCGCATAGAATTGAACCTAGAAGAATAAGTAAGAATTGCCATTTTTTATAAATTCGTTCACAAATTTGTCCAAGTGACATTAATGCAGCCATATTCATTAAGAAATGGAATAAATCAACATGAACAAACCCTACTGTTAATAAACGAAAGAATTCATTTCCTGCAACAATAAACGCTTTATAGTATGCACCCATAATAATACTCGCAGTTACAGCTCCATTATCAATAGAACTTGCGATGAGATTTGTAATCACAAATACAATTAAACAAATAATTCCAATACCATATGTCAAATAAGGCATATCTTTAAATTCTACTTTTGCCTTCTTACGAGGATTGAATGTATCAAATGGTGTTTGTAATTTTGGACCTGATTCTTTGTAGTTATTGATTTCGATAACTGCATTTTGTAAATCAGGGAAAGCATTCGAAATATCTTCACCTGACAAAGATTCATTGTTGATCCCAACTTGAATAAATTCTTCTTCACTTGCTTCAATAACTTCATCTGTCACATGAATATCTAACAACTTTGCATTTTTATGAAAGAACTCACAAATTGCTTTGCTTGTTTCTAATAATCTTGGTTTTTCAAATGTTGTTTGTGAAGCTGCCGTTAATGAAATACGAATAACTGGGTATTCATCACTATTGTTACTTCCTAACCAAATTTCATGATTATTATGTTTTATATCCACAAACTTATATTGATATTTCGCTACAAAGTATTGCGCCAGTTTCATCAAGATTAAGTCTTTTTCAATTGCCATATTAATAACCTCGCATTTCTTCAATTAATGCTTTGAAGTATTCAGGTAATGGTGCTTCAAAAGTCATTGTCTCATTCGTTCTTGGATGTACCAAAGTTAATGCCTTCGCGTGTAAAACTTGTCCCTCCGTATCATTTCTTGTATTACGGAATGAATACTTTGGATCTCCTACAATTGGAAAACCAATGTATTGCATATGAACACGAATTTGATGTGTTCTTCCAGTTTCTAGTTTAAAACTTACTAATGTATATCCTTTAAATCGTTCTTCAACACGAAAATGAGTGACTGCATCACGACCATTTTTATCTGTTACCGTCATTTTTTGACGATCCTTACTATCACGGCCGATAGGTGCATCTATCGTTCCATATTCATGTGGTAATTCACCATGCACAATGGCAATATAATCTCTAGAACATGTTTTATTAGATAATTGTTTTGATATTGCTTCATGTGCTTTATCGTTTTTACACGCAACAATACAACCTGTAGTATCTTTATCAATACGATGCACAATACCTGGTCTTAAAACACCATTAATACCTGATAAATCTTTACAATGGTAAAGTAATCCATTAACCAATGTGTTATCTGGATTACCAGCACCTGGATGGACTACCATCCCTTTTGGTTTATTAACTACAATAATATCTTCATCTTCATAAAGAATATCCAAGTTTAAATCTTGTGCAAATGCTTCAAGTTCTTTTACCTCTGGGATATCAATTGTGATTTCATCATTCACTTTAACTTTATAATTGTTTTTCTTGATTTCATCATTCACAAAAATAAGTCCTTGATCTAATAATTGTTGAATTCTTGATCGAGAAAAATCCTCATTCTTTTCTGATAAGATTTTATCAAGGCGGTTACCCGCTTCATTTTCGTCAATTGTATAATTAATTCTTTCCATCTGTCTCCTCCTTCTTAAATAATGTAATGATTATGAGTAGACCAATTCCTATACATAGTGCTGAGTCGGCAATATTAAAGATTGGAAAATCATAACCAAAGATAATAAAATCTAAAAAATCTCTAACATAACCAAATACAAATCGATCAAATAAATTACCTGCTGCTCCTGCAATCATGAGAGTGATACTGATTCTTTCCCATTTATTCTCTTCTGGAACACGACTATACATATACGCAAATAAGCCAACACCTACAAGCGACATCAAAGTAAGAATACCAACACGGCCGCTAAACATACTCCAAGCAGCACCTGTATTCTTTGCATAAGTAATATAAAAGAAATCATTAATGATTGGAATTTGACGATGCAAATCCAAGTTTGATTGTACTAATAATTTAGAACCTAAGTCCAAAACAAGTACACCTATAAAAATCCAAATATCTCTACGTTTCATATCTTCACCTTTACAAGATGTAATTATACCAAAAAGACTAGTTTTACACTAGTCTTTCCCTCATAGTTTCATCAATTAGAAATCTTGTGATGTTTTAATGAATTCTTCTAATTCATACGGTTCATAACGTTTTTGCATCTTAGTAAGTGCAATATTAAACGCTTTTTCATCATAATCATTCATTCTTTGTTCTCTTAGACAATGCTTAATCTTAGAACTAACATCAAATGACATTGCCCCTTCTTTACGAGCACGTATCTTATTAGAACCATCAATTAGTAAGAATAACGCATTGTAATTTTGGTTATCCTTCAGTGTATTCAAGAATTCTTTTGTCGCATCAAGGATACAAAAAGGAACATCTGAAGTCTCAATTACATCATTTACTTCAATTAAAAATCCATCAATAATTCCCTTTTGAAAATAACTTAAATGAACTTTCTTCTTTCTAAACATTTGAATTTCTTCTTCTACCCAAACAGAATCTTTAATAAAGAAAATCCAAGTTTGTTCTAAAAAATCGAGCCATATGCCATCTTCAATCGTTGTATCGACTACATCTTCCATTTTGTAAGAAATCATGATTATCCTTTATGCAGTAATTGATTTTCTAAATCCTCTGTAAATTGGTTGGTATATAAGCGATAATAATATCCCTTTTTATCCATCAATTCCGTATGAGTTCCAGATTCAACTACTATCCCCTTCTTTATAACTAAGATTATATCGGCATTTACGATCGTTGACAATCGGTGAGCGATAATAAAGCTCGTATGATGCGTTAAAACATGATCAATTGTATGTTGAATTACTTGTTCAGTCTCCGTATCAATGGATGAAGTTGCTTCATCCAATACAAATATTTTTGGATTAACTAGAACTGCACGAGCAAATGAGATTAATTGTTTTTGTCCAGTGGATAATTTCCCTCCACCTTCTCCTACTTCAGTATCATATCCATTATCCAGTTTCACAATAAAGTCATGTGCATTTACAAGTTTACATGCTTCCATGATTTCTTCATCTGTCGCATCCAATCTACCAAAACGAATATTCTCTTTAATTGTTCCCGAGAATAGATGTGGTGATTGAAGCACATAACCTAGTCTTGATCTCAACCAACCCAATGAGCGATCTCGATATTCAACACCATCAATTAAGATTTGTCCTTCTACTGGTTCATAGAAACGACATAACAAGTTAACGATTGTACTTTTACCAGACCCTGTTTCACCTACAAGCGCAACGGTTTGTCCTTCTTTTACTTTTAGATTAAAATTCTTTAATACTGGTTCTCCAGGTAAATAATGGAATGATACATTTCTAAACTCTACATTACCTTCAATAGGTTCATAGTTCTCTGTTTTAGGGTCAAACAATGTACCGTACTTTTCAATTACTTCTGGTTTATCAATAATATCAGGTTCACTGTCTAATAAACTCAATACACGTTCTGCACTAGCTTGAGCCATTTGTAATTCCGCAATTAATCGAGCGATTTGTCGTAAAGGTTCAAAGAATTGCGTTGCATATTGTGTAAACATCATCAATGTACCAAATTGTAAAGTACCTAATAAAACTTCATATCCACCATACCATAATATCGCAGCAGTACTAATTGATCCAAGTCCCATAACAATTGGCATAAATAAAGCAGAGAGTGTTGCTGCCTTAATACTTGAACGGCGCATATTTTGTGTTTCTTCTTCAAATTCTTTGAAGTTTTTCTCTTCAAGAACTAAAGTTTTTGTTGTTTTGGCTCCTGTAATGCCTTCATTGAATCCACTTGTAATACGTGAATTAATTTTACGTACAGAACGATAATTTTTAAGAATTCGTATTTGGAACCAAACACTTAAGTACGCAAGAATTGGAACTACAATTAATACAAGTAACGCTAATTTCCAATTCACAATTAACATTACGATGGTAACACCAATCATAACGCTAAAGCCCCATACTAAATCCATTAAACTCCATGATAAGATTTCTGCAAGTCGTCCAATGTCACTAGTCATACGCGCCATTAACCAACCAATAGGTGTCTTATCAAAATAAGAGAATGATAATGATTGTAGTTTATGAAATGCTTTTTCTCTTACTTCATACGCAAAATTCATTTCGATTTTTCCTGCTTGTAAGAAGAATAAGTAAACGATTGCTGCTTGTGCAATAATTCCGACAATAAAGACTAGTGTAAAGATTGTCAATTTGTAGTCAATGACTCCATTTCCTACAAAGTAATCAATTGCGATTTTATTCATGAATGGAAATGCAACATCCAAAATGGCAATAAAGAAGTTCAATGAAAATAAAATATATAAGTTCTTTTTTTGTGATTTCATCATTCCTAAAATCTTACGCCATAGTCCCGTATCTAATGATTCAGTATTGAATTCTTGTTCTTGGAATTGACTACTCATTGTCATCACCTCCTCGAATAAATGAACTTTGTATCTCGTAAATACGTTTATATAAGCCATCCTCATGAATCAATGACTCATGATTTCCAATTTGTGTAATTCTTCCATCTTCTATGACTAGTATTTTATCTGCATCTTGAGCAGAAGATACACGTTGAGTAATAATAATTTTTGTTGTTTCTTTATTCAATTCATTCAATGCATGACGAATGTTTGCATCTGTTTCAGTATCAACAGCACTTAAACTATCATCAAATATTAAGATTGGTGTTTCATTAATAATTGTACGTGCAATCGCAATTCTTTGTTTTTGACCACCAGACAATGTAACACCCTTTTCACCTACAAGCGTTTCATATCCTTGTTCAAATTCTTGAATTACTTCATGAACTGACGCCACTCTTGCAGCACGTTCAACTTTACCTTCATCAGAAAAGCGATTTGCCAAACGAATGTTGTCATGAATTGTTTTAGAAAATAAGAATGGTTCTTGCAATACAATACCAATATGACGACGAATGTGTTCTCTTTGAATCTTATTTAATTCAACACCATCCATTTTGATTGAACCACCTGTGTAATCATATAAGCGAGAGAGTAAATGAACTAACGTTGATTTACCTGCTCCTGTAGGACCTATAATCGCAACAGTTTCGCCTTTATCAATTGTGAATGAAATATCTCTTAGAATTGGTTCATTTGCATCATGATATTGAAAATCACAATGTTCAAATTCAATCTTACCTTCAATTGTAGGTGTTAATCCTGTTGTGATATCTTCTATTGGCTCATTTAATATTTCATTTAAACGTCCAACCGATACAGTGGCTTTACCTATATCCGCAAGTATTCTTCCTAAGTTACGAATTGGCCATAAAATCATTGTTTCATAAGAGATGAAAACAAAGAAATTACCAACGGAAATATTTCCAGCGATAGCAGTAAAAATACCTACCACTAGAATCAACAAGATTTGAGACAAACAAATCAAGTCACTCGTACTCCAGTAAATCCCCAACAAACGAATTAATTTGAATGTTAAATCTTTAAATACTTCATTCTTCTTTTGGAATCGATCAATCTCATATCGTTCACGATTGAAAGCTTTGATAACACGAATCCCAGATAAACTTTCTTGGATCGTTGTTGTCATAACACCTTCTGCTTCATCTGACTCTAAGAATGTCTTTTGTGTGTTCTTAAAGAAAACATACGCATAGAAAATCAATAATGGCATACTTACAATCGCAAGAATTGCCATTGGTGGATAAATAGAAAATAATACAATGATTGCGATAACTGCGGTCGCAACTGAATAAATCATTTCTGATAGTTGTCCTGCAAATACTTTACGTACTTGTTCAACATCACTTGTACAACGTTGAACTAAATCACCGGTTTTTGCTGAAACATGATAAGCGTATGGTAAATGTTGTAGATGATCATATAGATCATTACGAATATGGTAACTCATATTTTCTGATATAACACCATTTAAGCGTCCTCTAATAAAAACACCTAAACAGACAAATACGTTAACTAACAGTACACACGCTGCACCTATCCATAAGTTTTGTCTAACATAATCACGTCCACCTAAGAATTGAAGAATACTTCCAAACAATTCATTAGTGATGGGTTTGTTATCAATGATATTATCAATGAAAAAACTAAAGATAAGTGGTGAAACTAAATTTAAAAATGCATAAAGTAATGTAACTACAATCATAAAATAAAGCTTAAATTGATTGTCTTTGCAATACTTCTTCACAAAATCCCATGTATTCATGGTCATTTCCCCCTCTACTAAAATAAAATAAAAAACACTTTACGTGCTTTTTATCAAGTTTAATGGAATTCCTCCATTAAACATTTCGCGATTTGATCTGGACAAGAAGTTTTCTTGTTACCACAAGTAATCCCGTTAAAAGCACTAATGACTTCCTCTACGGTCTTGCCTTTGATAATACTACAGATCCCTTTTAGGTTTCCATCACATCCACCTGTGATTTGTACATCTTTGATAATATTATCTTCACACTCAAATTCAAAGAGTCGTGAACAAGTTCCGTTAGGTTTATATGTAAATTTCTTTACTGACATGATGCCACCTCCTTTACAACAATATTATGATACCATAATTTATTTATCTATTAAAGTTTTTATCAAACTTTTTAAACACTGCATTATCTGCAATAACTAATAGACGATCATTTTGCTCTATTACATATTCTGCATCAGGAGAGATTGATAAATGCTCACCTGGTTTTTTACGAATACCTAAGATATTAATTCCATAATCTGCACGCAAGTTTAAATTCTTAAGCGATTTAGATACCCAACTTTCTGGTGCAATAATTTCTACAACACTGTATTCTGAATCAATATCAATTAAATCAACTATATTTCTTGAGATTAATTGCTTAGCAACACGCTCACCCATTTCCTTTTCAGGACGAATGACACGATCCGCACCAATTTTTTCAAAAATTTGCATGAATTTCTTATTTTTAGCCTTGGCTAAAACATAAGGAACACCCAATTCTTTTAAATTCATAATCGCCATAATACTGTCTTCTAAATGTGATCCTGTTGCAACTACTGCAACATCACAATCTTGAATACCAATTGAACGTAATTGTTCAATATCAGTAATATCAGCTTGAACAGCATTTGTAACGAATTCTGCAATACGATCCACACATGTAATGTCACGATCAACTGCAATGATTTCATAGTTATAATCTGATAATGCTTTAGCAATTGTAGACCCAAAAATACCTAAACCCAAAATTGCATATGTTTTACTTTTGTTTGACATAGAGTTCTCCTAACCTATTAATATATCCCCGTGGGCATATGATATTTCTTTTGTCTTTGCTTTTGACTTAACTCTAAAGAGTAAGACAAGAATTGTGATAGGACCAACACGTCCTATAAACATCAACAAGATGATGACAATTTTTCCAACACTTGATAATAATGGTGTTACATCCATCGACAATCCTACAGTAGCGATAGCTGAGAAGCATTCAAAGATATTAGCTAAGAATGATGTACTTTCAGTGATAGATAAGATAATAATCGCAATTACAAGTGATGTTAAATAGATAATTGTGACCACGTAGGCTTTCATGAAGTTTTCTCGTGGTATATCACGTTTCATAACATTAATGTGATTATCATTTCTTAATACAAACAACACAAAGATGAATAACATCGCAAATGTTGTTGTTTTAATACCCCCAGCAGTTCCTCCTGGAGATCCACCAATAAACATAAATAAACACATAATAAACTGTGTAGCAGGTTTTAATGCCGCTATTGGAAGCGTTGCAAACCCTGCTGTACGTAATGTTGTTGATTGAAAGAACGATGCCATCCACTTACTTCCTTCTGATAAAGGACCTAAAGTAGCTGGGTTATTAAATTCTAAAGCATAAATAATTACTGTACCCGATAACAATAAGAATGCAGTCATGAATAAGACAATTCTTGTATGAACTGACAATTTATTCGCGATTTTTCTAAAGCCACCTTTTCCTTTAAATAGGATAGAGACATGTTTACGTAAATCAAACCATACAATAAACCCTAATCCACCAGTTATGATTAATCCAGCAACAGTGAAGTTAATCAAAGGATCATTAACAAATGGAATTAAACTCGATGTTGTGATGTTATCTAAACCTGCATTACAAAATGCAGATACCGATAAAAAGATTGAATTAAAGATGCCATCAAACCAACCATAAGCCGGTATAAAGCGAATAGAGAACAACAATACTCCTATTGTTTCAAATATTAACGTATAAATGACAATACCTTTGATAAACTTTGGAATATCACGTAAATCCGATTTACCTAGTGAATCTTGTAATAACTTTTTTTCTCCAATAAATAATTTATGTTTCATTAAAGACATTATTAAGGATAATAGTGTCATTAACCCAAGTCCCCCGACTTGCATTAAACATATGATAACAATATGACCTAATCGATTGTATTGTTCTACAACCGGATAAGGCACTAACCCGGTAACGCATGTTGCACTAGTTGCAACAAATAAGTTATCCAAGAAACTTGCGGGTGTTTCTATATTTGTTATAGGTAAACATAAAAGTAACGTTCCAACAAAAATTACAAAGGCAAAACTAAGTGCCAACATTGGCATTGCACCAACCTTTTTAAATAATAATTGTCGTATAGACATATTAGCCTTATTCATAAAATCCCCTTTATCTATAGCAATATTTAGTTTACTCCTTTATAAATAAAAAGCAACAGTAACATATATAGTTATTTCTTTCACAACAAAGAAATAACTATACATTATTAAATGTTTGTGTTATAGTTTTCCTTTGGAGAAATAAAATATGAAATTTAACGAATTACAATTATCAAAAGAAATGCTTCGAGCTATTCAAGATTGTGGTTATAACGAAGCTACTTATATCCAAAGTGCTTGTATTCCAGTTCTGTTAACTGGAGGAGATATTTTGGGTCAATCACAAACAGGGACTGGTAAAACAGCTGCCTTTGGCGTTCCATTAATCGAGTTAACAGAAGTATCAAAGCACAAAAGACCCCAAGCATTAATTCTTACTCCTACTCGTGAACTAGCTTTACAAGTAGTTGAAGAAATCCGCAAGTTTGCAAAGTATAAAGAAGGATTACGTACTGTATGTTTATATGGTGGTTCTCCTATCCAAAGACAAATTCTCGACATGAAAAAAGGTTGTGACATTGTTGTTGGATGTCCAGGTCGTGTGCTCGATCACTTAAGAAGACACACACTTAAGATGGAAAACTGTACCAAACTTGTCTTAGATGAAGCAGACGAAATGCTTAACATGGGATTTAGAGAAGATATTGAAGCTATTATTAAGGAGTTACCAGAAGAAAGACAAACTATTCTATTTTCTGCAACAATGCCTAAAGCGATCCTTGATATTACTAAATTATATCAAACTAACCCTGTTCACATTAAAACACCTGCAACAGAATTAACAGCTGCAAAGATTGAACAAGTTGTTTATGAATGTAAACAAAGTGATAAACGTGAAGTATTAATTCAATTAATTGAGCTTCAACGTCCTAATCTTGCGATGGTTTTCTGTAACACAAAGAAGATGGTTGATGATCTAACAAGCGATTTAGTTGCTAAAGGTTACCCTGCTGCTGCAATTCATGGTGACATGAAACAAGAAGCACGTGCAAACGTTATGGAACGATTCAAAAGTAGAAAAATCAATATTCTAGTTGCAACTGATGTTGCTGCTCGTGGTATCGATGTTGACAGTATGGATGTTGTTTACAATTTTGACTTCCCTCAAGAAGCTGAGTATTATGTTCACCGCATTGGTAGAACTGCTCGTGCTGGTAAAGAAGGACTTGCCGTTACTTTATTAACACCTAGACAAAGAGGTCTAGTTCGTGAATTAGAACGTACTACAAAATCAAAAATTGAAACTAAACCATTACCAAATCAAAAAATGATTAGAGAAATTCGCTCTAACCAAATTAAAGAAGATATGAAAAACATGCTTAATGAAGCAGTTTCTAAGGAAATTGAAGAATTAGTAAATGAATTTCAAACTCAAGGATACACAGATAGAGAACTTGCTTTAGCTCTTGCAAACAACATGTTTGCATCAAGTTTATTACAAGAAATCAAAGTTGCTGATAAACAACCTAATTCTCTTAAAGTTAATTCTAAAGACAAAGCTACAATTGAAATCAATTTAGGCCATCGTCATAAAGTAAGCCCTGCTCACTTATTAAGTGCTATTGCAGAAGCTACAGGATTAAGTGGTAAAGATATTGGTAAGATTAACATCGAAGATCGCTCTTCAACTGTTGATGTACCAAAAGAAGTTATCAAAGATATTCTTAGAGATCTTAAAAACGCAACAATCAAAGGATATGCCATTGAAGTTACGCAAGTATCTGGTGGTGGTTCTAGAGATCGTGGTGATTCTAGAGGTAGAGACAGAAAACCTAGAACAGATTCTAGAAGATCTGATCGCAAGCCTGATGAAAAACGCACTGAACGCAAGACAGATGATCGTCGTAGTGATCGCAAATCAAGCAGTCGCTTTGATGATAGAAAACCTGCTCGTAAAGATGACAGAGATTCTAAACCAAAACGCGAAAGAAAACCTAGAAAAGAAGATTAATAAAATGCCATTAGCAATTTCGCTAGTGGCATTTTCTTTTGATTAATAGTTAAGTGGGTGAACCATGAAATAGGATTTTGCATGGTTACATACAGGACAAACTTCAGGAGCTTCTTTACCAACATGTAAATGTCCGCAATTTCTACATTCCCAAACAGTTTCTTCTTTCTTAACAAACACTTCACCATTTTCAATGTTTGCTAATAACTTTTTATAACGTTCTTCATGCGTTTTTTCAATTGCAGCTACTCCACGCATTGTCGTAGCGATTTCTGGAAAACCTTCTTCATCAGCTTCATCTGCCATACGAGCATACATATCTGTCCACTCATAGTTTTCACCTGCTGCAGCATCTTTTAAGTTATCCATTGTAGTTCCTATACCGTGGAATAATTTAAACCATAATTCAGCATGTTCTTTTTCGTTGTCTGCAGTTTGAATGAATAAGGCAGAAATTTGCTCATAACCCTCTTTTTTAGCTTTGCTTGCATAATAAGTATACTTATTGCGAGCTTGGCTTTCTCCTGCAAAAGCATCCATTAAATTCTTTTCAGTTTTTGTTCCTTTTAAATCTTTCATGTTTTATTTCTCCTTTTACACTTTTATTATAACGCAATTTACATAGGATAAGTTAGTTTTTATCCTAATGCAACATCAAGAATCATCATGATAACAAAACCCACAATACAACCCATGGTTGAAAAGTGCGTTGCTTCATGTCCTCCCGATTGGCTTTCTGGTATGAGTTCTTCAGTAACAACATAAATCATTGCTCCTGCAGCAAACGCTAAAGCATAAGGTAAAATTGGACGAATAGCTGTAACTAGGAAAGCTCCTAGAATTGCAGATACAGGTTCAACTAAACCACTTGCTTGACCATATAGAAACGCCTTTGTGCGTGATAAACCCTCTTTTCTCAAAGGAATCGATACCGCTGCTCCTTCAGGAAAGTTTTGAATACCAATACCCAGTGCAACGGTAAACGCCGCAATTAATTCTGCTGGACTTGCATTTTGTGCAAGCAATCCAAATGCTACCCCTACGGCAAGACCCTCTGGAATATTATGCAAAGTGATTGAAAATACGAGTAATATACTTCTTTTTAATTTCGTTGGTACACCTTCAATGTGATTTGAATTATCTTGAAAGTGCATATGTGGTATTAAATGGTCTGATATCCAAAGAAAAACAGCACCCGCTAGAAATCCAATCGCAACAACTACCCAAGGTATCATATTTAAATCCTCGGATAATTCAATAGCTGGGGCAAGCAAAGAAAAGAAACTTGCCGCAATCATGACCCCTGATGCAAATCCTAACATACCATTCAATATTTTTTGGTTTATGTCTTTAAAAAAGAAAACAAGTGCTGCCCCTAAAGCAGTCATAAACCAAGTGAACAATGAAGCACACAGTGCCAACGCGACTGGACCCATTGCTATTAGTTGATCAATGTTCATAAAATCCCTCCACTATAATTATTGATATTTCGTATCAAAAAGGCAAGCAATATGCATTGAAAAAGGATTATTTTCATAATCCTTAATATAGTTCATAAAATTTACGTACACCGCTTGTTTTTAAATAGAACCAGAAAGCAACATCCAATAAACTAATAATTCCAATTAGTAAAAGAATAAATAGCTTAGGATCCATCACCGATGTCGCATTAACATATATAAAAATAATTGCAAATCCAAGAATCATTCCTCCAAAGATTGATATGAATGAACTCATACTTTGTTTGATAACAATAATTTCTCGGTCGAATTCCAATTTTGGAAAATTTATGTTTACACATAACCCAAATAATCCAACAAAAATACCGAGTACAAAAACAAGAAGTAATCCCATGAGAATTTCAAGTATCGAAAACCCCAAACCAATACTCACAGTCAATAAACCAATTGAAGATGGAACCCAAATTACGAACGCATTTGCTAATGCCTTTGAAATAAAAATCGTTGTTGTAGCAACAGGTAATGTTTTGGTAATCCAAAATTGTTTACCTTCAAGTGAAATACTAACTGAAGATGTTGGTGTCATAAATGCAAACAAACAAATTGCAACACATACTAAACCAAACAACATTGGCATTACTTCAAATCCAAAGGCATCAAATTGTTGTAGCATTTGAAATACGGTTTCCCTATTCAACATCAAATATATACCACCAATAACAAGCATAACTTGACCCATTCCCATGTTCATAAAATACATCATATTTGATGTAAACTTAGATATTTCTTTGTTACATAATGCGAAGAGCGGTGACTTTCCTTGTCCTTTTCTGAGTTTGAAATTCTTTGCTTTATATCCATTTTGAACTGTACTATTAATTGTGATAAATGTCTTGCTAAATAAATAAACAAATAACGCGAAGACACCACCATTAATCACAACTACCAAGATAAAATCAATAACATTTCCAGTAATTGCACCGTGAACATAAATATATACAGGATATAAATATGTCTTCATGAGATTTACAACTCCCACTAATACTTCTTCAGGAATTACAGTTCCTTCCATTGATGACAGTGAGAAAGACCCTATCATAATTCCGCCAAACAGAATAATTGATCCTAAATTAATCAATAAATTTTTGTGTTTTCCATTTCCAGCAAGCTTACGAATTAGAAAAGCAAGTAAGCTTGAAATCGTAATTGGAATGAGTGGTAAAAATAAGATTCCAAGAAAACCAAAAATATAATAAAGAATTCCCATTGACTCATAGATTCCAAAAATAACCAACGCGGGTAGCAAAAACAAGAAACAATACATATACATCATGATAACAAAAGACAAAACTTTAGCGAGAAAGACAGTTGTTCTCGATATTGGCCATGTCATCAATAAATCAAAATCTTTAAACTGAAATAATTGACCTTGAGCAGTTGTTATCGAGAAGATAAACACCAACAATACCGTTGCACTTGTCATTGTATATAAAACAAGATCCTTATAACCTACAGGTAAACTACTGTAAATGCCCATACTGTATGTAGCAGATGCAAAAATTAAACTGACCACAATAACTAGAAACAACACAATTCCTTTTGAACCATTTGATCCAGATCTTACTGTTGACTTGATCATATTCATAATTTGTATTTTAGCAATTTCTAAAAACTTTTTCATTTTTCTAATCCAAGGAAGATTTCTTCAAGTGATTCATTTCGAATAATTTCATCCGTTTCTCCTTGTAATACAATTTGTCCTTCTTTTAATATCGCAACTTTATCACACAGCTTCTCAACAACTTCCAATACATGTGATGAAAAGAAAATGGAACAACCTTCATCACAAATTTTCCTCATTCTTTTCTTCAATGTAAATGCTGCTTTGGGATCTAACCCAACGAAGGGTTCATCAAGAACCAACAACTTTGGTTGATGAACAAATGCGCAAATTAGTGCTAACTTTTGTTTCATCCCGTGAGAATAGGAACTAATTGAATCTCCTAGATTTGTATCCAATTCCAATTCTTTTGAAAGTTCCTCAATACGAGCTAATCTAACTTCATTTGGTACACCATACAAATCACAGATAAAATTAATATATTTAATCCCCGTTAAATGTTCATACAAATCTGGATTATCTGGTATATATGCCATCACTTGTTTACAAGCGATTGGATCTTTCTTAATACTTTTACCATCAATTAAAACCTCGCCACTTTCAAAATCAAGAATACCTACAACACTTCGAATTGTCGTGGTTTTTCCTGCTCCATTATGACCAATAAAACCAAATATTTCTCCACTTGAAACCTCAAGGTTAATCCCTTTTACTATTTCTTTTTGTCCATAAGATTTATGGAAATTCTTAATTTCTAACATCATTTTCTTTTCTTAATCCTTTCTGTAAATTCTCAAAATAAACCATGTTGCTTCCAACAATGAAACAATTAGTAACAAAATAATTACACCAAATGAATATTCAGCTGGTAGTAAGACAGATAAAATACATAGAAACCCAAACAAAACAAAGGTAATCCCTTGTACTCGATACATCTTTTTTCTTAATACTGGATCAAAGTTGTATAGTTTAGAGTCTTTGTTTTTACTAAATAAAGCAACCTTCGTCTTATATGTACCACTCGTTTTTGGTAGATAATTACCTATTAGTATAAAGATACTTCCTATCAACATCATCATGACCAATCGCATATCATAATGAATTCCTATCGAATAACTAATTGACAGAAAATAAACAATAAAACTCAATACTGGAATAATAAACTTAGCTATATATTCTACTTTTGGCTTTTGTAATGCATCTATATTCCTTACATCATTGAGATAGCAAGTAAATATTTGTAGAAGTCCCATAATGAACGGCAAAACAAATAATATAATCTCTTTTGGCATATAAGCATCTGGTTGGCCATAGATATTAAAGTGTGATGCTATCATTTTGGGCATATCTTGGTATAGGATAGCCCCAACAATCATTGGAGACCAAGTAATTGCAGTAGTTATAACTATTATTTTCCAATCTACTTTTCTCATTTTTGATTACCTCCTAATTGTTGTATCCATACAAGGATATCTTCAAACACTGATAAATTTAATTCATAATAGATAAAATTCTTTTGTTTCTCTTCGATGATTAGTTTTGCTTTTTTTAAAATTGATAGATGATATGAAACCGTTGCTCCCGTTAAATCAAAACGTTCAGCGATATCACCTGCCGACATTCTACCATCTTTTAATAACTCCAATATGTCTCTTCGTATTGGATCTGATATTGCTTTTAAAGTATCATTGATTCCCACTCCATCACCACCTATTTAGAAATCTATCTAAATACATTATAGATTCAACTTTTACAAAATACAATACCTATTTAGATATTTTTCTAAATAGAAAAAGTAGTATTTCTACTACTTACTTATTTGTTCTATCAATTTTGCAACATCTTTGTCATTTTTACATTCAATAAACTTATCTTCGTAAATATGACGTTGATTTTTATATCGCGTTGTATACTTTCTTGATCTACCCTTAATTAAGCACCAATAAATAAATTCCAAATCTATTTTCTCAATGCATCCCTCAGCAATTGAATCACGTGTTTTTCCTTTATTTTCATAATATCTTTTGATTACTCTTGGAAATGCAATCCTCCTTGGAAAATTCATAAATACGATTAAATTTGCTTCACTCATTCTTCGGTCAAATTCAAATGCAGAGTAATTACCATCAATTACCCATGATGAATGACTTAATGATTCATTTACTAATTCTTTTACTTCATCACGGTCTCTTTCTTTCCATCCCTGAGTGAACTGAATACAATCATAGTGATATACAGGAGCTTGAAAGATTTGTCCTAATGTCTTCGCTAGTGTTGATTTACCTGACCCACTGTATCCAATAATCGCTATTTTCATTTTCATCACCTCTCAGTAAATTTTACATTAATATTGCTATAAAAACAAAAGGAAAGTGATTATTCACTTTCCTTAATTGGTGCAACAAAATAGAAAATCGACCCTTCATTTAATTTTGATTTTACACCATATTCAAATTCATGTAATTCAAGGACTTCTTTAACAATTGCTAAACCAATACCCGAACCTTGTACAATTCGATTGTGCTCTTTATCAACTTTATAATAGCGTTCCCATACCAATGGAATTTGGTCTTCTGCTATTCCTAACCCAAAATCTTGAACTTCAATTCTAACTTGTTCTCCATTAACAATTTGACGGAGTTGAATTAATTTACTTTCATTTGAATAATTAATCGCATTATCAATAAAGTTATGAAGTACTTGAGTCATTCTATTCTTATCTGCAAAAATATTGACTGTTTCATTATAATCAAAAATGAGTTCAATATTTTCTTGTTTTAAGTATGTATCATATGTTTTGATGACATTTTGAATACACTCTGTGATGTTGAAAACTTCCTTGTTTAAAATTACTTTATTTTCATTAAGACGAGATAAATCCAACAAATCATTAACAATTAAGTTCAGGCGTTTTGATTCTTCAATAATTACTTTAATGTTTTCATCTGTCTTCTCATTTGGTAAATCCAACATCATCTCGCCATAACCAGTAATCATAGTGAGTGGTGTACGTAAATCATGAGATACATTCGCAATTAAGTCCCGTTTCGCTTTATCTGCTTTTTGTATTTGAATTGCAGCTTGTTCCAAGGTAGCATTCAATTCATGCACTTCTAAATATTCATGTCTTTTGCTTACATTATCATAAATACCGTCCGCTAATCTTTCTGTAGATTTCTTGATTTTGACAATTGGTTGTACTATTTTTTTAGTAAGAAATAATACAAGTGCTACTGTTGCGAAAAAGATAATACATCCAATTACAAATAATTGATCAGATAGAGTTTGAGTTGCTGCATTAACACGCGTGACACGTGTATTTACCATAATTACACTAGAAACACTATCGTTGTTACTTACTACTTTTGTATAAACAACGTTTTTATCTCCTTTATCTCTTGAGACAAAACTTTCATTTGGTGCATTGGGATTAAATGACATTTCTACAAGAGCTGATTTCATTAAATAACTTCCACCATTCGCTTGCGCTAAGGAAACATATTCAACTAATTGATCATATGGAAGACGATTAATCATGCATCCAGATACGTTCGTACGTACAGTTTGGTCATTTGTCATAACAAGTACACACAAGTCATTTTGTTCCGAAACAGATGTTAAATAATCACCCAAATTTTCAGAGTCAACAACCTTCTCGATATTGGATGCAACATCCTTAACAACACTTACTTTATTATATTCATACAGTGGTTGTAGTAACCCTATTTGAAAGACCCACAGTAGCGCAAGAATACCCAACATAAATGTCATAAGGTAAATTAATAATTTCCATTGAAGTTTAATCGGCTTTTTCAAAACGATAACCTACCCCTCTTAATGTCACAATGAACTTTGCATAAGGCCCAATATTTTTACGTAGTAATTTAATGTGTGTATCCAAAGTACGATCATCTCCAAAGAAATCGTAACCCCATACCTTTTGAAGTAATTTTTCTCTTGTTAATGCAATACCTTGATTACGTATCATATACTCTAACAAATCAAATTCTTTTGGTGAAAGTGATATACGATCACCATCTATTTCAACGTTATGTGCCGTAAAATCAACACTTAATCCTTCTTGAGTAAATACCTCAGCTAACTCGCTTTGTGACTTAGTGCGCTTTAAAATCGCTTGTATGCGCATCATCAATTCCTTTGGTGAGAATGGTTTAACGACATAATCATCTATACCTAAATCAAACCCATGTATTTTGTCATATTCCTCACCTAATGCTGTCAGCATGATAACTGGAATATCTTTCATTTTTTTAATTTCTTTACATGCAGAAAAACCATCAAGGTTTGGCATCATTACATCCATGACAATTAAGTCATAGTTATTATTTGCACATTTCTCCACGGCATCCATTCCATCTTCTGCTTCGCTAACTTCGTATCCTTCATATTGAGCATACTTACGAATCATTTCTCTAATTTTAATTTCATCATCAACAACTAATATTTTCATCTTTATCACCATTTTTATTATAACTTGGAAATGTGAATTTTGGGTGAATTAAGCAAAAAGAGGCTATTTAAGCCCCTCAATTTTTTCTATTGCTTTATCTAATAATCGAACATCAGCTACTTCAATATTTCCAGCATCACAAAGACTTGCAATCATTGGATCTAATGGTAATTGTGCAAGTACATCGAGTTCAGCATCTCTCGCGATTTTCTCAATGTTACTTTCTCCAAAGACATAAATCTTGTGATCACATTCATCACATTGTACATAACTCATGTTTTCAATTAATCCTAATACATTGATATTCATCATTTTTGCCATGTTGATTGCTTTTGCAACAACCATACTTACTAATTCTTGAGGCGATGTAACGATTACGATTCCATCGATAGGTAATGATTGAAATACCGTGAGTGGTACATCTCCAGTTCCTGGAGGCATATCTACAAACAAATAATCTACATCTTTCCAAACAACATCTGTATAAAATTGTTTTACTAACCCTGCAATAACAGGTCCTCTCCAAATTACTGGTGTCTCATCTGTTTCTAACATCATGTTGATGGACATCACTTGAATACCACCTTCAGTTACACATGGATAAATTGCATCTTGCGTTCCTTCTGCCTTTGATGTAATACCAAATACTTTAGTCATACTTGGTCCTGTGATATCCGCATCAAGTACACCTACATTAAATCCCTTACGTGACATAGCAGTAGCTAAAAGACTTGTAACTAAGCTTTTCCCTACTCCTCCCTTACCACTAACTACTCCAATTATTTTTTTAATATGACTATCTTTGTGTGGTTGTATTAAGAAGCTCTCTGGATTACTACGTTCCGAGCAACTTTGACTACAAGACCCACAATCATGATTACAATTACTCATACAATTTACCACCTTTCAACGTACATTATCATAACATAAATACTTTAAAACAGCATCAAAATGACATTGTAAACAATGACCACTAAAATTGCTGGTAACATATTCGCAACTTTAAGCTTATTTGGTGCCAAAAAATTAATCCCAATACACAAGACCAAGACATATCCAACCATACAAATTTGGCGTAAAAAATCACCAACTAAAATTGTAGAAATTGAACCCGATAATAACGTAATTGCTCCTTGATATATCAGAACAGGAATACTAGAGAAAATAACTCCCATACCCAATGTTGCTCCTAAAATAATACTTGTAATCCCATCCAAAATACTCTTTACAAACAAGACAGTAGGATCATGTAATAATCCATCATTAATACTACCAATTATCGCCATTGCCCCAACACAAAATATAATTGATGCAACTACAAAACTATTCGCAAATCCTGCAAGATGAAATTTTTCTTCAATCTTTTTTGACAAACCATTAAGTTTTCCATCAATATCTAACAACTCCCCAATTAATGTACCCAAAACAATACAAACCACCATAATCAATTCGCCACTTGTCGAAAGTACACCTTCCTGAATGATTGCCATATTAGAAAGCACACCATTGATACCTATAACAATGACACATATTCCTATTGCTTTATAAATACTATCTTGAATGCTTTGTTTAATACCATGTTTAAACATGACACCAAGTAAACCACCAAGAATAATACAAATTGCATTTACTATACTACCCATATGCCCTCCCTATATGAAAACAGGACTTTCATCCTGTTTAATTTTACTACTTCTTAATTATCTTTCCTAGTGAAAATAAGTTTGTTGGATATTTGCCACTGAAGCATGCAACACATAAATCAGTACCATTTGCTTCTTTTACTTCATCAATAGATAAAAATTTCAAACTATCTGCACCAATATAATCTTTCAGTTCTTTAACACTAAGTTTAGAACTTATCAACTCATCATACGTTGATGTATCTACACCATAGAAACAAGGTGATTTAAATTCCGGAGAAGCAATTCGTACATGTACCGATTTTGCACCTGCATCTTTCAACAACTGTACAATTCTCTTCATGGTTGTACCACGTACAATTGAATCATCAATCATAACAATACGCTTACCACTAACAATTGCACTAATAGCACTCAATTTCATACGAACACCACGTTCTCTTTGTTTTTGAGTTGGTTGTATAAATGTTCTACCTACATAGCGATTCTTAATTAACCCAATTTCATAAGGTAAACCACTTTCCTCTGCATATCCAATTGCAGCACTAATTGATGAATCTGGAACACCAATAACAATATCAGCTTTAACACTATCTTTACGTGCCAGTAATTTTCCTGATAATTTACGTGCATTGTGTACATTTACACCATCAATCACACTATCCGGACGAGCAAAGTAAATATATTCCATCGAACACATTTTCTTTTGAGTTTTTTCAGCATACTTAAATGATTGAATACCATCATTTGCAATGCGAATTACCTCTCCAGGTTCAACATCTCGAATAAACTTAGCATTTACAATGTCATATGCACAGCTTTCACTTGATACACAATATCCATCTTCCAGTTTGGCAATAGATAAAGGACGTAATCCATTCTTATCTCTTACTGCATACATACAATCTTTTGTCATAATGATGACTGCAAATGCACCTTCAAGTTTAGCACATGCATTCATAATCTTATAAACCATTGTTCCTTCTTCTCTTTGGATTAAGTGTAGGAATATTTCACTATCACTCGTTCCTTGAAAAATACTTCCTTGATTTTCTAATTCTACTTTTATTTCTTCAGCATTAACGATTTGTCCATTATTAACCAATGCAAATGACCCTTGATGTGCACGTACCATAATAGGTTGTACATTCTCAATTTGATTTTGTTGAGCTGTTGAATAGCGAACATGCCCAACTGCATGTTTACCTGATAATCCATCCAGAACCTTATTTGTAAATACCTCGCTAATAAGACCCTTTCCTTTATAACAAGTAATGTTCTTGTTATCACTTGCTGCAATACCACAAGCTTCTTGTCCACGATGTTGTAATGCATGCAAACCAAAATACGATAAACTAGCTGCATCCTTTACATTATAAATTCCAAAACATCCGCATTCTTCGTTGAGCTTATTGCCCATCAATTCTCTAAATTCATCCATCATGTACCCTCCATTAAAACAAGAAATGATTTGTTATCAAATCATCTTATGAACACATAGTCCATCAAGACCAGTTCTCTTTCTTGTAAGAACTGCTTAGTTTCTACATATTAAGATATAAATAATCATCCTAAAAAATAAAAAATACATATTGAAAGCAATATGTAATTGTTAATTTACTTGTGTTTTATTTTAAGTTAAGAGTCATTCCTTTTCCTCCATTACAAAGTAAACCCATCGCGTAGTTACGGGGAAAAGGTTTACTTGTAGTCCACTATAGGCCAGTGGGTAGAAACATGTCAGCCAGTTATTGACACTTATACAAGCAAATGTGATGTTTAATCACGAATATAGTATACACAAGCTATTACCTCATTACAAGGTTTTTTACTAATATTTTCATAAGAA